>JAQSYB010000033.1 GCA_029256365.1 Clostridia bacterium | reverse complement strand
GAGTTGAAGGAAGGAAAAACCCATCACCTTGAAAACTACAATGGAAAGACAATAAACACCATATTAAGAGAACAACTGGACAATGGAAAATTTGTACCAACCTTGGATGCACAAATGGCAATCAAGGAAAGCAACATATTGATTGTAACTGTGGGGTTGCCTGTTGCCAATGGCAGACCAATATACACATATGTAGAATCTGCATGCCGTGAAATCGCAAAGGGCTTGAAAAAAGGTGATTTGGTTATCATCCGAAGTACTGTTGTGCCAGGCACGACTAAGAATTTTGTACTTCCTATTTTAGAAGAAAGCGGAATGAAAGCCGGTGTAGATTTTTATCTGGGCTACTCTTCCGAACGAATTGCTGAAGGGAAGGCCTTTGATGAGTTTGAAAACATGCCCACTTTAGCCAGCGGTATCAATGAAGAGAGTGCCAATCGAGTAGAAGCAGCGCTGAAGCTGGTGACAAAGGCTGAAATATTTAAAGCCTCCTCTATGGAGGTTGTAGAAATTGCAAAGGTGCTTGAAAATCTTTCAAGAGACATCAACATTGCAATGTCCAATGAATTTGCTGTATTTACAAAGGCAATGGACATAGACATTTTTGAAGTAATTCAAGCTGCGAATACCCATAAGCGCGTGAAGCTTTTGACACCAGGTCCAGGGGTTGGCGGATACTGCATACCCAATGCATATCACTATTTGAGCCCTAAGGCGGAGGAATTGAATGTGGCATTGTCATTGTCCACTGTTGCTCGAGGAATCAATATTGACATGCCTTTGTATGTGGCGCAGATGGTTATGAGGAATCTTCCAGTTGAGGCATCCAAGGCAAAAATTGCAATATTAGGAATTGCCATGAAGGATTATTCGCCAGATGATCGCTACAGCCCAGCACTAGATGTAATTGCTGCATTGGAAAAAGAGGGTATGGAAGTAAAGGCCTTTGATCCTGCGGTACCTACAAAGCACGCTTTTGGTGTGGATAGTTTAGAGGAAGCGGTATCCGGTGCTCATGGAGTCGTTATTCTTGCAAAGCAAGAAGGCATCGAATACAGCAATTTCAAATACCTGAAGGAACTCATGAACAAGGATGGAATACCCTTTATCATAGATACAAAGCATACCTACAACCAAGAGGAAATGAAGAACAATATCATCAGAGTTGAGAGTATATAAATACAAGCATTGTATTAAGGCGCATTTATATACAGTTTGTGTTGTACTCTGTGAAGTGAGGCTATAAAGTTCGTAAGTCTGACACGATGTCAGACGCTGATTCAGAGGCAAGGATGCCTCATTGAATCAGGTAGAACTTTTTAGTTTCACAAGCAGTCAAGTACAACCAAGCTGTATATCTTTGCGCTGAATACAATGCTTGTATTTTATTACAGGATTGTCATCATTAAAAAGTGGCATGTATATAATAAATACATGCCACTTTTTATGTTTATTTCCTTATTCTGCTTTTGGTTTAAGCTTCTTCTTTACAAGATCAATTACAAAATTCATTTCTTCATACTTTAGAAGAAAGCAAATGGTAAAATAGCTTGCAGCACCAACACCGATGGTTAAGAAGAGGATAAGTGCCTGCCGCATAAAGGATACTTGGTTATCAGAACCAAGGTAGCCATAGAGCAGGTAAACGATGATACCCATTATAATGGATGCAGCCAAAGCTTTCACAAAGGATATCACCATGCCGGTAATGCCTAGGTTGCCTATTTTCTTGCGAAGATGCCACCCCAGTGTAATCATGGTAAAGATGTAGGAAAGGGAAGCGGCAAGGGCCAAGCCTGCATAGGACATTGAGTTGGATAACATCAGAATAAGTACTACATTTACAACAACACCTATTAACCCATTTATCATTGGTGTCTTGGTATCCTTAAGGGAGTAAAATATTCGGCTTAATACATCTCTTATAATAATAGGTGTAAGACCGATGGCATAGAACATCAATGCAGTAGCTGTCATAAAAGTAGCTTCTGCGCCAAACTCACCCCGTTCAAACAGTAATTTTACAATAGGAGTTCTAAGTACCACAAAGCCTACCGTAATAGGCATCATGATAAGAGATATGAGATTGACAGACATTTTTAGTGTTTGCTTAATCTGACTCATATTATTTTCTGTGGCAAATCTTGAAAGATAGGGATAGATGACCAAAACCAAGGAGGAGCCAAACAGACCAATGGCAAGGGTGTTGATGCGATTGGCATAGTTTAGGGCAGAAATGCTGCCTTCTATCAGCTGGGATGCCATAATCCGATCAATTAATACCGTAATTTGCTGCATTGTACTTCCCAAGAGCACGGGTAGAACCAAAAGTCCCATCTTTCGAAGCAGGGGATCCTTCAGATTCATATATGGTTGATAACGATATCCATTGCGGTATAAGGAGGGATATTGAATAATCGCCTGCATCACCGCTGCAATCACTGTAGCCACTGCAAGTCCTTCGATTCCAAAGGATTTTGCAAAGAAAGCAATATAGACAATGATAACAATATTGAAAAATATTGGTGCAATGGACGGCATTGTAAACTTGTTCAATGCATAGAGCATGGCAGAAAAAATATTAGATGCAAGTATAAAAACAGTCATGAAGAAAAGGACCCGCGTCAAGCGTATTGTTAAGGCCAACTTCTCACCTTCAAAGCCGATGGCAATTAGTGATACCAGCTGAGGTGCTAGAAGCACACCCAGACCAATTAACAGTGTAGTCATCACCATAACAGTATTTAGCACGTTGTTGGCTAGTTTATACATATTAGACTTAGATTGCTGCATCAATGCATCTGTAAATATTGGAACCAAAGCGGTTCCCAAGGCACTGGCTATAATCGTAAAAAGCATCATGGGGATGGCATTGGCCATGAAATAGGAGTCCGCATTGATGCTGGTACCGAAGCCGGTAGCCATGAAGGATTCTCTAAGAAAACCGAATATTTTACTTAAAAAGGTACACAGCATTACAAGGCTAGTTGCACCCGCTACTTTTTTTAGTGTTGACATATGAAACCTCCAAAATTGAACTGTCATTATTATATCATAACCATTAAAGCAACTGAATAAAAATGTCCAAGATATTATGTAAAATTAAATTTATGATAGATTGGGTTGCACAGTGTCTGAAATAAATATGTTTTGTTGAAATCACAGCTATGTGATATAATTATGGCGTTGGAAGGCATCAAGAATTTGCCTTTTCATACAATGATTATCTAAGGAGAATGTACACATGAAAAAGGTCGTTATTTTAGGGTATTACGGCTTTGGTAACAGTGGAGATGAAGCAATACTCACTACAATCGTTAGAGATTTGCGGAAAGCAGATCCTAATATTCATATAACTGTAATGTCACAAAATCCAGATGCTACAAGCAGAGAACACCAAGTGAAAGCCATTGGTCGAATGAATATATTCCAAATCATTCGGAATATAAAAGGCTGCGATCTCTTTGTAAGCGGTGGAGGCAGTCTTCTGCAGGATATTACCAGTACCCGTTCCTTGTATTATTATCTCTTTATCATACGAATGGCATTGTTTTTTGGACGTAAGGTAATTCTTTATGCCAACGGCATCGGTCCAATCAATCATGAAAGCAACAGGGAGCAGGTGAAGAAGGTAATAGATCGCGTGAATGTAATTACTCTGAGAGAAGAGGATTCCTGGAAGCTCCTAAAGGATATAGGTATAAAAAGTCCCTATATTCAGGTGACAGCAGATCCTGTTTTAACTTATGAATCTGCAGATAACTGTCGTATTGAAGCCATTTTTAAACAAGAGAATATACCTATGGACCAAGGGTTGGTAGGTATCAATATACGTAAGTGGAAACACTCCGTTAATTTGGAGGAGGAGGTTGCACGGGCAGCAGACTTCATATTTGAACAGCAGGGCTTAAGAAGTGTGTTTATACCCATGTTTGAGGAAGATTTGCAAATATCACAGCAGATTGCCTCAAGGATGAAGCATCCCGCTTATGTTTTACAGAAGCAATATAAGCCAGATGAGTTGATTGGTATTATAGGCCGAATGAAGCTTATTATCGCAATGAGATTGCATACATTGATCTATGCTTCCATAAACAGTATACCTATGATTGGATTGGTATATGACCCTAAGGTGGTTGGCTATTTGGAATATGTAAAGCAATTTTCTGCTGGTGATGTGTGTTCTTTAAAGGCGGAGAGTATCAATAAACAGGTTGATTTGATCATAGAGCAATACGATCAAATAAGGGCAGCTTTGATTAAAACCACAGAGGAATTAAAAAACAAAGCAAAGAACAATGCGCAAATTGCAATGGACTTATTGAAGTAAAAAAAGATAGATGTAGTTAAGACAATTTATAATAGGATATAAAAAACCCATATAATAAGAATTTCTTATTATATGGGTTTTATTAATATAGTTAATCTTCATCAACGCGTTTGATCTTAGCACCCAGCTTGATTAATTTTTCTTCAAGCTTTTCATACCCTCTATCAATGTGCCCTATATTGCTTATTTCAGTTTTGCCTTCCGCTACTAAGCCTGCTACGACCATAGCGGCCCCTGCACGCAAATCCGTAGCATAGATAGGTGCTCCAGAAAGCTTGCTTACGCCTTCTATCACTGCCACTCTGCCCTCTACCTTTATCTTTGCACCCATTCTTTTAAGCTCATCAAGATATTTGAAACGAGATTCAAATATACTTTCGGTAATGATGGCGGTACCATCAGATAAAGCTAGGAGAACACTGACAGGCTGCTGCATATCTGTTGGAAAACCAGGGTAAGGAAGGGTTTTTATATTTACTGCCTTTGTTCTGCCATTGTTTATCACTCGCAGAGAATCTTCATATTCTATTACTTCAACTCCCATTTCTCTTAGCTTCGCAGATATTGCCTCTAAGTGGGTTGGTATTACATTTTTTATCAGTACATCCCCTCTAGTGGCTGCTGCTGCTGCCATAAAGGTACCTGCTTCCATTTGATCTGGTATGATGGTATGCTCACATCCGTGAAGAACAGAAACACCCTTTATCTTAATGACATCTGTACCTGCTCCTTTAATGTTTGCACCCATTGCATTAAGGAAGTTAGCTGTATCAACGATATAAGGCTCCTTCGCTGCATTTTCAATTGTGGTGACTCCCTTTGCTTTGCAAGCTGCCAGCATGATGTTTAAGGTAGCACCTACGCTGACTACGTCTAAGTATATAGTAGCACCTACCAATTCAGTAGCTTTGGCTTTAATTACACCATGAGATAGTTTAATTTTTGCACCCAAGGCCTCTAAGCCCTTAATATGTAAGTCAATAGGTCTAACTCCGATATCGCAGCCTCCGGGAAAGGGGATTTCTGCTTTGTTGAATTTGCCCATTAAAGCTCCCAGGAAATAGTAGGAAGCACGCATTTTTTTGGCTAAGTCCATATCGATTTTATACTTGCTTATATTGCTGCCATCAACAACCATTGTGTCTTGATTTGTTTCAACCTTTGCACCCATTTGCAGCAGCATATCTTTGATATACGCTACATCTCTAATGTCGGGAAGATTTCTTATGGTACATTTCGAGTCAGCAAGAATTGCTGCTGTTAAAATAGCAAGCGCAGAATTTTTTGCGCCGCTGATTGTAACCTCACCGACTAAGCGACGTGAGCCTTCAATAATTATTTTTTGCATTTTTTCGACCCCTTTAAAAACAATTTATCTTAAGTTATTTTCTAAAATTCATCTGATCAAAATCATAGATAATTACATTATACCAAACTTTATAGGATATCGTGCAAGTTGGAAACTTATTTTACCACAAATTTTAAGAAATTATAACGAGGCAAAAAGATGTTCCCCACTTCTATAAGTTGTGGGTTCTGATTTTAGCGATAGGCGATGGGCATATATCCCCTGCCTCGTTGAAACGCTCGGGTAGATTTTTTGCAAAAAGAGCAAAAAATCTTTCAGTAAAATCTTGTTATAATTGAAAACCATCGTTTTTTATTCTATATTGGAAATTGAGTTCAAATACTTATATGGGATATAGTAGGTATCGGCTTTTATATATGTTATAATTGTCTAGAAAATGAACGAATATGGTTGATAAGCAGGTGATGATTTGAGAAATACAGTAGAAATTGTAGGAATCAAGGTGGATAAAGTAGACTTTTTAGAAGCCCAAGCCAAGGTGAAGGAATTTCTGATAGGTGATGCTTTCAATATGATTTTTACACCCAATAGCGAGATACTGATAGATGCTGTAAAGGATAGGCAGCTTGGGGATATCTTGAATAAAGCGCAATTGGTTATTCCTGATGGCATAGGGGTCGTGATTGCATCGAAATTCTATGGGACACCCTTGAAGGAAAGGGTGACCGGCGTAGATTTGTCAGCGGAAATACTTCGGGTGGGAGCGGCAATGGGCAGCAGATTGTTTTTACTAGGCGCAGCACAAGCATCACTTGAATTGGCAGCAGAGAAAATCAGTAAAAACTATAAGGGAATACATATTGTAGGAACAAGGAATGGTTATTTCTCAGAGGACGAGGAAGAAGAAATCGTCCAAGAGATTCAAAGCAGTCAGGCGGATATTCTATTTGTAGGGCTGGGGGCTCCAAAGCAAGAAAAATTCATATATCAGTATAAGGATAAGCTAGGGGTCAAAATTGCCATAGGGATCGGCGGAGGCATCGACATATTATCAGGTACAGCAAAAAGAGCGCCAGAGTTTTATCAAAGGGCTGGGTTGGAATGGTTTTATAGATTGTTAAAGCAGCCAAGCAGGTTTATGAGAATGACCAAACTGCCTAAGTTTATACTGCTTGCTTTGATTGATGCTGTATTCAGCCGAGATTAGGTTGGGTTGTGTTTTGGAGGTTATATGAAATCAGATAAAGAGGTATTGTATAAAACAAAGAGTAAAAAAGTTGCCAATGATGTCATTTCATTTCTTGGTATTGCACTGGGATCAGTAATCATGGCACTTTCTATTATACTTTTTATAAAAGCCAATAACATTGTACCCGGGGGAGTAATGGGTATAGCAAATATCATTAACTATATGACTGGCTTTCCCGTTGGTCTGACAACATTGTGCTTCAGTGTTCCGATATTTTTTATTGGGGTATTTACCTTAGGAAAAGAAGTAGGAATTAAAACCATATATTGCAATGTAGTGTATGCCGTTGTTGTAGACATTCTGGATCGCAGCATGACAGCTTTGACAGGTGACTTGTTCTTGGCAACGATATTTGGAGGAGCACTTATGGGCACCGGGGTAGCTATCATCTTGGGCTTTGGGGCGACCTTTGGAGGGACAGATCTAATAGGCAGAATCATGCACAAATATATACCATCTATACCAATACAATGGATCATGTTTGGCTTTGACTTTTTGGTTATCCTTGTAGGAGCAATCGTATTCGGTCCAGAATTGGCATTGTTCTCCATTGTAACTATATTTGTGTCTACAAAGCTTATTGATGTGATACAAGAGGGTGTAAACTATGGAAAGGCATTTTTTATTATCTCTGAAAAATCAGAGGAAATTGCAGATGCGATTATAAACGATGTAGACAGAGGTGTTACATCTCTTTATGGAAAGGGTATGTACACGAAGCGGGACAAGGATGTGCTGTACTGCATTGTATCGCGTAGACAGGTGGTATATGTGAAAAATAAAATATTGGGTATAGATCCCAAGGCTTTCATTTCCATAGGGGATGTAAGAGAGGTAGTTGGCAAGGGCTTTGGAGATTCCATGTTTATGAAGTAAATAGAGCGCCTTAAGGGGTGCTTTTTACACTATATTGTATTATTTATTATAAAAATACATATTTATTAATACAGTCGGTTTTGAGGGGAGTGTTGATATTGTCTTATAAAGAATTGACAGTGAAAGAATTAAGCAACCTATGTGATCCTAGTACTTTTGGATTTGATACAACGAAAGAGCTGGAGCCCTTGGATGGAATTATTGGTCAGGGCAGGGCAGCATCTGCAATGGAATTCGGACTTGCAATAAAAAGAGTGGGCTATAACATATATGTGGCAGGAATGACAGGCACAGGCAGAAGCAGCTATTCCAAGTCTATTATCAATAAAATTGCGCAAGGTGAAAAAACACCAGAGGACTGGTGTTATGTATATAATTTTGCTACTCCTGACAATCCTGTAGCGCTTAACCTACCTACGGGTATGGGGAATAAGTTGCAGAGGGATATGAAAAGGCTGATAAAGAGCTTGAAAATCAAGGTGCCACAAGCCTTCGAAGGGGAGGAATATGAGAAGCAGAAAAACAATATCGTTAAAAGCTATCAAGAAGAAAGATCCTGCCTGTTGGAAGGTTTTAGCAGCTACGCAAAGCAAAATGGATTTGCAATTAAGAAAACCGAGCAAGGCATCCTGACCATACCCCTGAAAGATGATAAACCTATTGATGAAGCTGGTTTTTTGGAGTTGAAGCCTGAAGAAAGAAAAGGGATAGAAGAGAGTTCCTTTGTCGTGCAGACAAAGCTTATGGATGTGATGAAGCAAGTCAAGGAAGTGGAAAAGACAGCCAGTGATAAACTGGAGGATCTTGAAGCAAGGATTGCCCTGGCTACGGTAGAACAGCCCATTATTGAGTTAAAGGAAAGATACTCCCATCACAAAAATGTGGTTGATTATTTGGAATGTGTGCAAAAAGATATCATTCTCAATATAGAAAGCTTTAGAGAGTCCAATAAGGAAGTGGATGAAAGCATTCCTTTCCCTGAGAAAATAATGCTTAAGGATTTTACAAATAAGTATCAAGTCAATCTGATCGTTGATCATAGGGATACCGTAGGCGCTCCGGTGATATTTGAATCAAATCCAAAATATCATAACCTCATAGGCAAAATTGAGTATGAAAGCAATTTGGGTGTTGTAACAACGGATTTCAGCAAAATAAAAGCGGGTTCCCTCCATGCTGCCAATGGCGGCTATATTATCATAAACATGGCTGATTTAATGCACAATCCTGAAAGCTGGGAAGGAATCAAAAGGGCAATTAAGACCAACAGTATTACAATAGAAAACATTCATTCAGCAGCTGGAATTGTGTCTGGTGGCATAAAGCCGCAGCCCATACCATTGAATATAAAAGTTGTTCTGATTGGCAACGGACAGCTTTATCATATGCTATACAATTACGATGAGGATTTTCGAAAGCTATTTAAAATAAAGGCTGATTTTGATATGGATATGAGCTCGGCAGAGGACAACATCATCAAGTATGCTCAATTTATCAGCAGCTACTGTGAAAAGAAAAGCTTACTGCATTTTGATAATACAGGGGTTGCGGCAGTAGTTGAATACAGCAGAAGACTGGCAGATCATAAGCATAAGCTTTCTACTAGGTTTAATGATATCGTAGAGATTTTGATTGAAGCAGATGCTTGGGCTAGAATAGATGCTGAAGAAATCATATCCTCCTATTATGTGAAAAAAGCCATTAAGGAAAAATATTATCGCTCAAACAGAATAGAGGAAAAGCTGCAGGAGCTTATCGATACAGGGGTCATTTTGATTTCAACTGGAGAGAGGGTTGTCGGTCAGGTAAATGGGCTGTCTGTAATGGATTTTGGAGATATCTCTTTTGGCAAGCCCTCCAGAATAACTGCAGTAACCTATGCAGGAGAGAAGGGTATTGTCAACATTGAACGGGAGGTGGAGATGAGCGGCAGCATTCATGACAAAGGGGTTCTGATCCTGTCAGGCTACCTAGGAGAGAAATTTGCGCAAGAATTTCCCATGTCATTGTCTGCAAGTGTTTGCTTTGAACAGCTTTATGATGGAGTAGAAGGAGACAGCGCTTCAAGCACTGAGCTGTATGCATTGCTTTCCAGCCTGTCTGAGGTGCCTATTAAACAATTTATTGCCGTAACCGGCTCTGTGAATCAAAGAGGTGAGATACAGCCTATTGGTGGAGTAAACCAGAAAATAGAAGGCTTCTTCCAAACCTGTAAAGCGAGAGGCTTAGTGGGAAATGAAGGGGTGATGATACCTCATCAAAACGTAGTGAATCTCATGCTCAGTGACGAAGTATTAAAAGCAGTAGAGGATGGTACCTTCCACATATATGCAATAAAGGATATCGTTGAGGGAATTGAACTTTTGACAGATATACCTGCAGGGCATAGCGATGAAAATGGTGAATATACGGAGGGAACCATATACCAAAAGGTACAGAAGAAGCTGGAGAAATATGCAAGAATCATGGAAGAAATAGAGAGTGAAGTAGAATAAGCCGGGAAACCGGCTTATTTTTTTTAATAATAGCAGGAATTTTTAGAAAATTATAGAAATGTACAATATTAGAGACAATTTTGACATAATATATCGAAATAAGGACTCATCAAAGGAAAGAAACAAAGCTATAAACAATAGGGGGGTTAGGGTATGAAATACAAAGGTCTTTATACAATGGTAGCCATAACAGTGCTGCTTGTACTTGCGGTTGGCTTTGGTGGTTACTTCTTTATGAACCAAGAACTTCAAAGCATTGCTGCAGACAGCTCAAAAGCAGCAGATTCCCTAAATGCTGCAGTAAACAGCTTTAGAGAAACTTACTTGCAATTATCTATTATAACAGTAGCTCTTATTTGCATAATCATACTAGTTTCTGCTTTGGTCATTGCAAAAATAATAATTGGATCTATAGCAAAACTGGAGATCAGTGCTGGAGAAATATCTCAGGGACAGCTTGCTATTAAGGCATATAGCAAGGGCCCTACAGGAGTAATCGGAAACAATATCAATAAGGTTGTTACAAATCTGAAAACAATATTAAGTGAGATCAATAAAATATCAGAGCAGAATAAGAATCTGGCTGATATATTAAGCAAGAGTGTTGAGCAAACCGATAGAGCGACAAGTGAGATTGCCAATGCAAT
>JAQSYB010000310.1 GCA_029256365.1 Clostridia bacterium | reverse complement strand
TTAAGAGGAACGATAAGTGCCGATTTGAGAGGGCAGCTTTCAGCTGAACACTCAATTTCCTTTGGAGAATTTAAAATAAGCATTTCTCCTTTTTTGATAACCAGCTTGGTAGCAGTGGTTTGAAGAGGTTCGCCACTGATATGATGATCTGCGCCTAAGCCTTCGTGAGCAAGTATTTTATTTCTATCAGTAATAGCAACTGCAACAGCTCCTGTTGAGTCCTTAATGATTGAACAAATCTGTCTGAGAGAATCACTATTAATCTCCCTGAAATAAGGAAGAGTTTTATTTGCGATTTCTAGTGCAAGCTGTGCTTGCTTTGCGGCAATTTGATCCTTCTCATTAAAAATTTTCTGTATAAGTAATACGAGGATGCTGATTCCCAAGGCATTTGTAAAGCTCATAGGGAAATAAATGCTTTTTACAATATCCAAGGCACTGGAATAAGGCTTTGACAAAAGGAGAATCAGAAACATTTCAATACTCTCAATTAGGAAGCCGCCAATGAGACCATAAATCCATTTTTCTAATCTCTTGCCTTTTTTATAAATATATGCTGAGACGAAGCCAGCAATAATTGTTGTGATTGCACAGGGAATAGAAGTTATGCCGCCTATATCATAAGCAAATCTATGAATACCAGCAATAATGCCGGATACGATTCCCACAAAAGGACCGCAGAGTATTCCACCAGCCATTACACCGATAATCCTAGTGTTTGCAATAGCGCCATTTACATCGGTGCCTGTATAGGTGCCGATGATGCCAAAGAGAGCGAAAATAATAGACAGAGAAATAAGCTCGAACCACCTAAATTCATCCCGTTGTATCATCTTTTTAAAAATGGACAAATTAGATATGATAAAAGCCAAAATGATTACGTAGCTTAAGTTATTAATAAGATTTTTTAATAAATCTATCATGTTACACCCTTAATCCCAATATTATTATGAAAGAAAATCATGCTTTTTATATTATTTTAGCCTTTTCAGTCACCACCTGCAAGGGAATGTTTATGGCTAAAGTTTCAATATATGAACCTTTTGTGCTGATAATGAACGGAGAATTTGAGAATAATGATAATATACTGGAATAAAAAACCGCATTGACATTGCTTGGTATGTGGGGTAACATGTATAATAATACGGATAAGTTTGGATTTGAAAGAATATATATTCAGAAAATTCATATGATTAAACAATGTGTTCACTATTTAAAGATTATATATAGTAAAAAGGGGAATTTATATGGGTAACATTATATTGGAAAGAATCATTTTACCAGAGGAATTAAAAGAAATCGTAGAAAGTGGAATTAGCATCACAATCCCAAAGGATCGTGATCATCTTATGGCACTTGCAATGGGGCATGAGGATAATAAATTATTTGAGGTCGCATACGATGTGCCTGGGAACGGGAAGGTAGTTGAGGCAACTGTAGCTAAGTGCAAGAATGGTGCCGTTGTAAACTATATGGATCAATATATGAGAAGAAGAGATCCAGATTGTATGGTTGTAGCAGATATTGGTGAAACAGATAAGCCTAGATACATGGACTTATATGGTGAAGAGTTTGCGCCTTTGCGCAGCACCACCTTTGATTGGTTGAAACAAAGGGACTTAATCATCATGCCATTTATGGCAGGTGGCAGCGAATTTGGATATCCAGCACTGCTTGTTGCGCCAGCGAATGCAGGTTTTTTTGCTGCTGCCCTTGCTGATTTGCAGAAGTTCATTCCTAGAGATGAAATACCACAAGACTTTAAGCCAATTGCGGTAATATACCTTGCACCGCCATATAGACATACTCATTTTGATGGGAAGCAAATTGTTGTGCACAACAGATTGGATGACATGTATGAGTTATTCTCCTACAACCTATATCCAGGTCCAAGTGCAAAGAAGGGAATATATGGCGTGCTGCTTCATATTGGAGAGCGCGAAGGATGGGTTACAGCCCATGCTTCTTCCGTAAAGGTCATTACACCCTATGAAAATGTGATCACCATTATGCATGAAGGTGCCAGCGGAAGTGGAAAAAGTGAGATGCTTGAGCAAATTCACAAGGAACTAGATGGTAGAATTATCATGGCGCAGAATACACTTACCAAAGAAAAAATATATTTGGATTTGAAAGAGACCTGCGAGCTTCAGCCTGTTACAGATGATATGGCATTGTGTCATCCATCCATACAAAATGGCAGCAAAAAGCTAGTGGTAATGGATGCAGAGCAAGGATGGTTCTTAAGAATCAATCATATTAACAAATATGGAACCGACCCTCATTATGAGAAGCTATGCATTCATCCAAAGGAGCCGCTGATATTTTTAAATATACAAGGGACACCGGATTCTACTTGTCTGATTTGGGAGCATACAATGGATGAGCCTGGCAAACCATGCTCAAATCCAAGAGTAATAATGCCTAGAGAATTTATTCCTGATATTGTAAATGAACCCGTTGAGATTGATTTAAGAAGCTTTGGAGTGAGAACCCCTCCTTGTACGAAACAAAAACCATCCTATGGAATAATGGGTATGTTTCATATTTTACCTCCAAGTCTTGCTTGGTTGTGGAGGTTGGTGGCACCTAGAGGCTTTGACAATCCCAGCATTATAGATACAGAAGGTATGAGCAGTGAAGGCGTAGGAACTTACTGGCCTTTTGCGACTGGTAAAATGGTTGACCAAGCAAATCTTTTGCTTGATCAAATTATAACTGCCAGTGGTACACGATATGTTTTAATACCAAATCAACATGTAGGGATATATAAGGTTAGTTTTATGCCACAATGGATTTCCAGGGAGTATCTTGCTAGAAGAGGAAGTGCAAAGTTTAGACCAGAACAGCTTGTGGAATCGAGATGCAATCTTCTTGGATATTCCTTGGAGACTTTGAAGGTAGACGGAACATTCTTGGCAAAAGGCTTCTTACAGCCAAATCTTCAGCCTGAAATTGGGAATGATGGCTATGATGCAGGTGCGAAGATACTGAGTGATTTCTTCAAAAAAGAACTTCAAAAGTATCTAACACCAGAATTGAACCCACTTGGAAGACAAATCATAGAATGCTGCTTAAGAGATGGCACTATGGAAGAGTATCTTGAATTGATTCCTATGAGAATGTAATACTACATCAGCGAGCCAACTATGTCGCTGATTCATAAAACAGCAGTATATCTTATAAATAAGGATATGCTGCTGTTTTATATTTCTTTCAATAACGCAGCGTGGAAATCATAGGACTTTATACCTATAGCAATAGGAAAATTGTATTATTTTGGTGAAAATTGTTGAAAACTAGACATAAAATTGATATATTTAAAACAAACCATGTGAAAGATAGAAAATTGTGCTTAAAAGGAGGCATTATGACAACTAAGTTTGATAGGATGCAAATAGCTTATATAAATAATGCATGTATTGCCAAGGACAATAAAAATAATGTCCTACAGAGGGATAAAAGTATGGCGGTACCTCAGAAAGAGACTTTTAAATATGTGTTTAATAATGCAAAAAAAGGAAACGAGTTTGCTGCAGTTCTATTAGATGAGTGGCAAAATAGCTGTTGTCCCCAAAATGAA
>JAQSYB010000032.1 GCA_029256365.1 Clostridia bacterium | reverse complement strand
GTAGTGTTCGGTCCTACATGCTTCTTTATGTCCTCAATTGCCTGTTGAAGATGATGGAACTTAACTGCTACAATGATTAGATCCGCAGGCTCTACCTCTTCCTCTGGTTTTATATAATTAAAATGATAACTTTTTCCATTTACAACAAAGCCCTTGGCAGTATATCTATCATATCGTTCGTTGTTTGTAATAACCCTTAATAAGCTTGGATTCATATCATGAAGCATACTTGCATAAGTACTTCCTATACTTCCTAGTCCTATCAGGGATATTTTATTTATTTCTCCCATTTCACACACATCCTCTGCGTTTACTCTAATATATATTTTATCTCAAAAAAAAACCCTCTGCGAGTACTTTTTTACTACATTCTTCAATAAGATTGTTAAAAATTTGGTTATCCTTACCATTGACTTGTATGTCTTTATTAAATAAAATGTCATATGTAATTAAATATGTGTGGATGAAGATTGTTGGAGATTTCTTAATAAGAAACCGTAGGAGAAAGGAATAAAGGCTGCTAACCGTTTATTCTGAAGCTTTCAGGTCTTGTACAATAATCGGACATAACCCTGGAGAGATCGCTTTAGTGCGACATCAAAGGAGCAACTTTTAAAGGAAACTTTCAGATAAAAGGACAGGGGGTAAAAAGCGTTATTAGCCATGCTTTTTTGCCCCCTGTCCTTTCTGTTTCTCCAACAAAAAAAGAACAGTTAAACACATATTTTTTCATTCTATAAAAAATGTAAATCAGAAAGGAAGTATTCATTTTGCAAGCAAACAAAACAACAAGCAACGCAGCAAATGTCAAAGCTCTAAAAAAAGAAATCGGTTTAATGGAAGCCATCACCATGGTAGTAGGTGTCGTAATTGGCTCAGGAATCTTCTTCAAGGCATCTGCAGTATTTGGCAATGCCGGAACACCGACCCTAGGCATTCTAGCATGGATTGTAGGAGGTATTATTACAATTGCTTCTGCTCTTACTATTGCTGAGATTGCAGCTGCTATTCCAAAAACAGGCGGCATATTTGTGTACTTAAAGGAACTTTACAGTGAGAAATGGGCTTTCCTATTTGGATGGGTACAAGCTGTAATTTATGTTCCTGGTGTTGCAGCAGCTCTATCTATTGTATTTGTAACTCAAGCAACTTACTTCATCGCTTTAACAGCTGTGCAACAAAAGATATTGGCAATTATAATGATATTTTTTATCACTCTTATCAATATTATTTCAACGAAACTAGGCAGTAAAGTACAATTTGTATCAACAATTGCAAAGCTAATCCCTATATTTGTTATTATTGTTTTTGGATTATTGAAGGGCGAAGCAAACAGCTTTGCTGCAGTTTCTTCTGCTGCATCAGCTTCTACAGGCATAGCAGGCTTTGGAGCTGCTATACTTGGAACACTATGGGCTTATGACGGCTGGGTTGGTGTAGGAAACATGGCTGGAGAGCTTAAGAATCCTAAGAAGGATATTCCTAGATCAATCATCATCGGATTGGCTATTATTATAGTTGTTTATATATTAATTAATATTGCAATCATAAACATCATGCCTGTTGCAGATGTTATCGCATCACCGAAGGCAGCCTCAGATGCAGCAGTAATACTATTTGGCAATTCAGGAGCAGCCTTGATTGCTGCAGGTATCATGATATCGATATTTGGGGCATTGAACGGTTATTTGATGACTGGGGTTAGAGTTCCTTTTGCTATGGCACAAGACAATCTATTTCCATTTGCAAAATACTTGGGAAAAATCAGTGATAAATTTGAAACTCCTGTAAATGCACTATTATTTGAAGCAGTTCTTGCTTCCTTGTACGTTATGAGTGGTTCCTTCGAAACACTTACAAATCTAGCAGTATTTGCGGTATGGATATTCTTTGTTATGACGGTGTACGGCATATTTATTTTAAGATCAAAGCACAAAGACATCGAAAGACCATACAAAGTACCACTATTCCCAATCGTCCCTATGATAGGTATTGCAGGTGGTATCTATATACTAATCAGCACCCTAATCACTAGCACATCCTATGCGCTATATGGCTTAGCAATCACAGCTATAGGACTTCCAGTTTACCTTTACATCAAAAGAAAAAACATATAAAAAAAGCAAATCTTGATTTTTTGGTGCCAGGCACCAAAAAATCAAGATTTGCAAACATTGCTACTTATTATTCATATACTCAACCATTGCCTTGGATGCTTCTATAATTGTTTTCAGCTTATATTCATTCGTTTTCTTAGTAATACCTATTAAATCAAATCTATCCGCTCTAAGATGAATCAGAAGCCTTTCAACATTGGTCAATGTTGATGCTACTCCATTTCCACTTCCCCCTGCCGCTGCCACTGCAATAAACGGTCTATCCTGTAAAGTAGAATCTTTTTTCCAAGCCTCACACCTTCTCACTCTATCAAAGAAAACTCTTGCAGACTCACTGATATCTCCCCAATAGACCGGACTAATAAATATAAAGCCATCCATTTCTGTCATACTGTTGTGCAGCTCTTGAAAATCATCATTTACCTGACATTGATGCGTATCCAGACAAGGTCCCCATCCATTGCCGCAAGCATGGCAGCTTCCAATTTTCATCCTATTCAAATTCACCATAACTGCCTCTGCACCTGCAGCCTCTACCCCAAATCTAGCTCCCTTGGCACAAGCAGCAGTAAGCCCATCTACATTAGGACTACTGGTTATAATCATTATCTTCATTCTCTGACCTCCCCTGGTATCGTTAATCATACTATTATTATGAAGTTTGTCCATAATAATGTAAATATGAATTTGGCATTTTATCTAGTTATATTTTATTTGAAATTAATGGAATAATTATGATACAATTGGTAATATATTCATATCATGTAATTACAGATAACGGAGGCACTTTATGAAAGCTATATTTGTTATTTTTTTAACTATGCTAATGTTATTTTCTGCAGGTTGCAACAGAGAACCTCAGCCGTTAACAGCAAGCAGCAGCAATAGCGAACAGATCGCCCCTACAATAAGAATCATAACAAAAGAAGAAGTGATAAAGGAATATATCTCAGAATTTCTTACTACGGGATATTCAGAGTATTATGGAATTAACAGCATTGAAAGTGAGATTATCAAGCAAACCATTGAAAATAATCATGTAGAAGCAGTCATTTGCACAAATATGAATCTTTGTAATCCAGTAAAAAATCCCGATACAGTACCTTATATTCTTGCTGCAAAGAAAAAAGCCTTCAAAGAGAATAATCTAGACAAGAAACATCAGCTTCAAATAGAATACATGACCTTATATAGCGAGTACTTAAAACCCTTTGAAAGTAATTTTACATTTAAGCTAACTGCTGAATTGCAAGAAGATGAAATTGACAAAGCTTCCATACAGCTTTTTATTGAAACAGATGCAAATCAAGGAGTGAAATATGAACCTGCTGAAGACTTATTGCCAAAGAAGTAATCTTAAAGACTAGCTAGTATAGAAAACACAATGGAATCACAAATTTTTGGACTTTGCTTATTCCAGCAAATATCCAGTCATTCATACTAACAATCAGAAAAATTCGGCGTATAATATAAGTATAGTATGCTATAGCCTCATTTAAATATCAAAGCAAAACAACAGTGGAGGTGAAAAAAGTGAAAGAAGAAGACCATAATAACCCTTTCAGCTGGTTAGGATCACTTGGTCATAACAAAAAAGCATATTGGCTTATTCTAGCAATATTAGCAGCTGTCGAAATTGGTCTTGGTATTTCGATTTTCTTTCGTTAAATATTTAAAGCAAAGCCCCAATATCATTTATCATTTCTGATATTAGGGCTCTTTTTATGTGTGATAATAAAAACCATGGCTTAACAGGGTTTACGAATCTCCGTCCACAACCTTCCTTTTGATGTGCTTTCAATTATTGTGCTACCATAAAGGTTTCTGCTAATTCTACTGCTTCTTCCATGGTAAGTACTAAATCATCTGAAGTAGAGAGTTCATATTTTATACCATCGGAATTCCAGACCAAATAATAGTCTTTCAGCATTTTATCTGGCTTCGTATATAAATCAGCCTTACCAATTCCATTTGAGCTGATTGATTTATAATCGGGGCGCACTGTTTCAATCCACAATGCGCTTTTACCTCCTATTGTGGTCTCAAAGGATATACTATTCTTGTCAAATATAGGAGGAAAAACTTCTTTCTCCATCCCTATAAAAAGCATGGTTCCCTTCTCTCCTTCATAAATGGCAAATACATCTCTAAATGGATTGTATTCCGCAAGACTGTTAAAGACAGCAGCATCATTTATGGCTTTTAATTGAGTGGTCTCCATCTGCTCGATGACCTCCAAACTAACTTGTTCTCTAATTCCTACACCCTCAACTCTCTCCATCAGCTTGAACTCATCATTTAGTTTTTCCGGAAAGTACACGTGAAATCCCATTTTTCTCGTAAGCTCTTCATCGCTTAAATACGTAGTATTACAGACTGAAAAAGATGTCAAAAAATCATCTGCTGCTTTTTCAACGATTGCATATTCTCCGTTTTCTGATCTATCAATCACAAATATAGACTTTAGAGTATCTATGGCTTCCAATGTAGCTGCCCTTACATCCTCTGATAAGGTAAACATGATACCCATTAAAATAAATGCACTGCACACCGTAACAACAATCCATCTTCTTATATGGAAGCTTGAGATTCTATACTTTATCATACTTCTATTCCCTCCACCATCTGCCTTAATTCTTCCCATCATTCTAGATAACATTTCATCAGAGGGTTGTACTTCACTTGCCTTTCGCTGAAGATCCTGAGTGACTAATTCTTCTAACCATTCCTTATTAGCCATTTGTTTCACACTCCTTTTCCAAGTACATCGTGTTAATAAAATGCTCTCCAAAGCTTTTCTTAAGCTCCTTTTCTAGGCACTTTTTTGCATTATGCAGCCTTGATTTGACTGTCCCCTGAAAGCAATCAAGAACCATAGATATTTGTTTGATGGTCAGATCATTAAAGTAATAAAGAATGATCACAGTTTTTAGGGGTGAGCTCAGCTTATCTATCGCTTCATGTACAATTAGTTTGTTTTCCTCCCTATCATACACTGTGCTGAAATCTTTCATGCTTAGTGTATATTCTTCGCCTGCTTCCTCAAGTGGTTTTGAATATTCATAGTCAGATGCCATCTTCCAAGCTAGTCTTACCAGCAGCTTGTAGAACCATACATCAAAGGCAGCAGGGTCCCTTAGTTTCTTTATATTCTTATAGCACTGGAAAAAGGCTTCTTGTACAATCTCTTCCGCAATGCCTTTGTGCTTTGCAATTAGATAGGCAGTACCCAAAGCATTCCTGCAATAGCTTTTATAAAGCTGCTCAAAGCTTTCTAAATCGCCCAGCTGGCAGCGTTCTATCAAACTTATTCTGTCCAAAGCATTTCCTCCTTTATTGTAAAGAGCTCTTATATCATAAGGGAGAGAAAAAATATCTAAAAGGTTCATTCATCTTTGTAAAATCTTAAGATACGGCCATATATCACACTTAAGATGCCAAATCCAATATTTATCCTGCTGAACCCATCTTATCAAACAGTACATTTTCTGTAAATAATTACCTATATTGACCTCATATATCGTATTTGATACATCTTCTTTTACTGCACCTAAAATATTTGAGCAGTGGCAAATCACTGCCCTCAAGGTACCGATAAAATAGATTCACCAGACGTTGATTTCTGAATAAAATGATATAGAATCATTTATAAGGAGGTCAATCATGTACAACGATATTTATTATAGAGAAAATGAACAATATGGATATATGGCAGGCCAAGAGGATTCCTGGTATATGTCCGGAAGGACTCCTTACAACACAAATTATGCCCCTGTTGACTTTAATCTGATAACAAAATTTGAATATGACAAACTCTTTGGAATGCCAATTGCTTTTACAAAGGATACTGTTTATGTAATAGAAAATAATATACTGATGGCAGTGGACTGGAAGGGTTTCCGCATCAAATGGAGATTCCTTGTAAATAAGCCATCCCCTTCTATCAACCCTAACGCAATTGTTTTAAAGGATAACTGGATATACGTCATGATAGATGCCACTCTCTACGCAATTGAGGACTTAGGAGAAAGCTATCAGATTCGCTGGAGCTTAGACCATATTAACTTCGTTCCTGCTTATATAACCTATGACCATCAGAACCTTTATGCACAGATGTACAAAGGCGAGACTTGGTCAACTCCCGAGGAAAGGAAAATTACCTCTTATGATCTGAAAACAGGAGAAAAGAAATGGGAAATGACGCCGCAGAACGGATTAAATCTAAATATACTTGCAGGCAAAGACAAACTGCTTGCATTGGGCCAGCATGATATAAATAAAAATATCGAGCTGACAGGAATCAATACAGAGAATGGTCAGGTCGATTGGACATATTCTATTGGTCTGGAAAATATGCCTCATGTAGTAGGCAGGCCTGTTTATTTCGATGACATCGTGTATTTTGTAACAGAAGAGTATGGTCCCAGCGGTCTCAAGACATATATATATGCAATAAAATCATTAGACGGCACTCTGGTTTGGAAATTTACACCAATATCTAGCCTTGATATCACGGCACCAATCAGTGTAAGTAATGATATTCTTCTATATGATCGCAGCTACAAGACTCTTGGCGCGCTAAATAGAGTGACTGGTGAATTATTGTGGGAAAGCCGCTATTCCGAAAAGACAACCACCTACAATAATCAAGAAAGACCAATCCTGACAAATCAATACATTTTTCTAGACGACAATGCAAAAATCAAGGTCTTCGATGTAAAGACAGGCGCCATAGTGAAGCAATGGACACAATACGATTTGGCGCCAAGCTTGACCCCAGTTGTACCTAAAATGATCAACTCAGACAGGATGATCGTACAGGGCTTTGATGGATTCATATCCCTAAGTGAAAAAGCTCTAGAAAAAAAACAATATAGTGTAAGGTCTGGGGATACTTTATATAAGATTGCCAGTGCCTTCAAAACCTCTATTGAATACCTAGCAAAGCTTAACAATTTAAATCCTCCATATGCGCTTATGGTAGGTCAGAGTCTAATTGTTCCTAATGTTAATATTGGTTATCTGGAGCATGTTATAAAGCCAGGGGACACCCTTTACAAGATTGCTCTCATGTATAACATAACAATACAGGATATCGTTCAAGCCAATAATCTAGCCAATGTCAACTATTTATATATTGGTCAAATCCTGAAAATACCTGGCTCACTAACCCATACAGTAAAAGCAGGAGACACTCTCTGGTTGATTTCTCAGATGTATAAAGTACCTATCGGCGACATCATGCAGAAAAACAGCTTACCAAGTTCCGGCATGATATATATTGGGCAAAAGCTGATTATCAAATAATCATGCATATATAAAAGACACCTTCAGAAATCTATACAATTTTCTGAAGGTGTTTTATTTTTCTCCCATGCTCCAACTCTACAGCATCATATAAATAAAAGCAGGCTCACAGCCATAACCATCATCCCTGCTATCAGTCCATAAATCGAAAGGTGCGCTTCCCCATACTCTCTTGCAGTTGGAAGGAGCTCATCTAGAGAAATAAATACCATTATCCCTGCTACGGCGGCCATCACCACACCAAATATCGCATCACTATAGAATTGCATTAAAATCAAATATCCCGCTAAGGCCCCTAAAGGCTCTGATAATCCAGACAGAAAAGAAAGCTTAAATGCTTTTCTTTTATCCCCAGTTGCATAATAAATCGGTATTGAAACTGCAATTCCTTCAGGGATGTTGTGTATGGCGATTGCAGCTGCTATTGCAATGCCTAGTGACGGATTACTGATTGCAGTGGTTACTGTAGCAAGTCCTTCCGGAAAATTGTGTATTGCTATGGCAATTGCAGTAAACAATCCCAATCTCATTAATTTACTGCTATCAATTTTAGAATCTGTATTTTCAACGGCCTCAACCATCCTCATTTCATGTGGATTGCCAAAGCTAGGAACCAGCCGATCAATAATAGCGATTAGAAAAATCCCACCAAAGAATGCACCTATTGTAGCCCAGGAGCCGCCTGTCACCCCCAATGCTTTTACTAAGGAAAGCTTCGCTTCAAAGAATATTTCAATCATAGATACATATATCATGACTCCTGCTGAAAATCCAAGTGCTGCGGATAGAAACTTTGTATTGGTTCTTTTTGTGAAGAAAGCAAGAATACTTCCTATCCCTGTTGATAAGCCTGCAAAAAGTGTTAATACAAATGCGAAAATTACATTATTGATGTCCATTACCAATTACCTCCACCATTATAATCATAAACAAGGAGCAAGAATAACATCGTATATAGTTCAGCTTATGCAAGGGCAGTAATTTGTAGCTTGTACTTTGCATCTGTTTTGGACATAAAACCACTTGTTTTATATGCAAAAACTCCTTAAAGCACACAGACTGTGCTTTAAGGAGTTTTAATCCAACTATAAATTTCTATATAATACATTCCGTCATAAGCTGCTTGATATTCTTAGATGTTTGTGTAATAGGCGCCAAGGATTTATCGCAATTTACATGATTTATTACATCTGCAATAAATTCTGCCATATCCACTTCCCTGAACCACTCCGCTTCTTTAACCTGTGGAGGTATATAGGTTAAGTTCGTTGAATATACTCTGTTTATCAATCCATCCTTATAGAAGCTCTCAAACTTTTTGATACCCTCTGTAAATAGAGCAAATGTAACAGCGACATAAATCTTTCCTGCTTTTCTCTTTTTCAGCTCTAGTACGATATCAAATACGGACTCACCAGATGCGATCATATCATCAACAATTAGAACATCCATACCTTCAATATCTCTACCCATATATTCATGCTGTACAATAGGATTCTTCCCTTTTACAATGGCTGAATAATCTCTTCTTTTATAAAAAAGACCAATATCCAGACCCAAAACTCCAGCATAGTAAATTGCTCTATCCATAGCTCCTGTATCAGGACTGATTGTAATCATTTTGGACTTGTCTATACAAACATCCTTTTCATGCTTGATAAAGCTTTTTACAATTTCATAAGTGGGATAAATATTTTGAAAGGACATCAAGGGTACTGCGTTCTGTACATTGGGGTCATGAACATCAAAAGTAAAAATGTCTCGAACACCCAAACTCTCAAGCTCCTGAAGCGCCATGGCACAGTCTAAGGACTCTCTTCCTTTCCTCCTATGCTGTCTTCCTTCATACATTAAAGGCATGATTACTGAAACTCTTCTAGCCTTGCCTCCTATAGCTGATACAACTCTCTTTATGTCTTGAAAATGTTCATCTGGACCCTTATGATTCGTAAATCCGAACATTTCATAGGTACAGCTATAATTGCCTACATCACAGAGTATATAAACATCCTTACCTCTAACAGTTTCTTCTATTTTTACTTTTCCTTCACCATTAGAGAATCTAACCTCTTCTGTAGAAATAAGAAAGGTACTATGGGTGCTGCAAAGCTTACCTTCCCTCATTTCCTTCAGACTGTTGTCGATTCTATCGCCCAAGTCCTTGCAGCTTTCCAAAGCAATAAGTCCCAAGGGACCATAAGTCATTGTATTTATTCCATTACTAGACAAAGCAAAACCTCCATTAATTATATTGTCATTCGTTGCCGTTTTTTATCAAACTATGTAACTATATTATAGCACATATCTATTACTCCATCAGACTTTCCATAAATTTCTGTGCCCCTTTTTCAATCTTTGCTATGTCTTGATTCTTCAACCAGCTCTTTGCAATAGAAAAATGATTCAGGCCTTTTTTATTCTTTATATAAGAGTATAGAATCTGTGCTTGATCAATATCGGATTTATCAATTTCTGTCCCTTCATTTTTCATTAGCTCATCCTTGTATCGAAAAACCAAATCAATTATATATTGCTTTGTCGCAGCTTCAATCTGCATCAATTCAAGCCTTTCCTTGTAGATAACCCGAATCCCTTTTATAATAAAAAGCTTGTAATAAGATTGACTGGTTTTTTCTAACACAATCATATTTCTGCTGTTTTCCGTAAATCGAATTGTTTTTTGCTTGTTCACGATATGCCCCAAAGCACTGATGTCATCTCTATATTTGGCTGCTTTGTCAAAGTCTAAGGACTCTGCAGCAGCTAACATTTTAACTTTTAACTCCTTTACTAAGTCAGACTTGGTCCCCTTAATAAAATGAATAGCCTCCTCTACAAGCTGTCTATATTCAATTTCTGATATTTCTCCGGCACAAGGCGCTGTACAAAACCCCAGCTGAAAATTTAAGCATCCCGAGCTTTTGCTGGCGAAGCTGCTGCAGTATCTTATCCGAAGATTTTCCTTCAGAACGTTTACTGCCCGTTCAATCCTATTCAAGCTGGTATAAGGACCAAAATTCAAACCCTTATCCTTTTTCTCCAGTACAACCTCCAAGGTTGGATATTTTTCATCAAGATTAATATATACATAAACATACTTGCGATGATTCTTAAGCTGGCTGTTGTACATAGGCTTGATATCCTTAATCAGTCTACACTCAAGCAGCAAGGCTTCCAGCTCAGTATCCGCAAATATATAGTCAAAATCTCTTATGTTTTCAATCATCCTAAGAATTTTCGGTGCGTGATTGACTGATTTTCTAAAGTATTGCCCAACTCTATTTTTTAAGTTTTTCGCCTTCCCTATATAGATAATATCATCCCTAGAATCCTTCATGATATAAACTCCGGGAGTATCCGGCAATTGCCTAACCTTTTCCTTTAAATCCATCAGCCTCACCTCATTCTAACTTGATATATTGATTTTAGCCTATTCTTCAAATTATTTGCAATTTATTTTATTTTAATAGGTAAAGGATATCTGTCTAGATTATAATCCACAAAGAAAAGATTCTTCACTTCGTTCAGAATGACGCACAAAATGAGCATTACAAGGCACCACTAAACTCTTTACAATAAGGAATAATTTGCGTTCGTAAGGCTTCACAGCTCCAGGGGAATACCCCCGAGGAAGCTTGCTTTGTCGCACTCCAAAGCCACAGCCCCCAAAGCAATGCTTCTGGTGCATTTGAAGCTGTCGTAAGCAATTTCATTCCTTATAGCGTAAAGAATAGATTCACTACATTAGTAATCTGCAAGGAGAAGATTCTTCACTG
>JAQSYB010000031.1 GCA_029256365.1 Clostridia bacterium | reverse complement strand
AGAACTTTTAGGTAATATTTCTAGCTCAGTATCTCCAATGATTGCGGTGTCTAGATTAATAAAAAGTACGGATAAAAATGCCAAAGTAGTGTTTATAGGGCCTTGTGTAGCAAAAAAAATGGAGATAAAACAGGCTGACCTGGAGGGAAGCACAGACTATGCAATCAGCTTTGAAGAGCTGTGCGCATTATTTGATGCAAAGGGTATTGATGTAAGCAAATGTGAGGAGTATGAGTTAAATAATGCTTCCTTATTCGGTAGAATATTTGCTCGCTCTGGCGGTCTGTCAGAGGCTATTAAGCATGTAAAAGAGCAGTATGGCATCAAGGCTGACTTTAAGCCAGTAATCTGTGACGGCATTACAGAATGTGAAAAGGCACTGAAGATGGCAAAGGTAGACAGATTGGATGGGAATTTTATTGAAGGAATGGTATGCAGAGGTGGTTGCATTGGGGGACCGTTATCCCTGCATCACGGACCAAAGGATAAGAAAGAAGTAGATAAATATGGTCAGCTTGCGATTGAAAAGGGAGTGAAAGACTCATTGCGAGTTTTTGATATTGATAAGCTGAATTTGATAAGAAATTGGGAGAAATAAATGTGATAAAGTAAACAGATAAGGCTATAGATCATAATCTATAGCCTTATCTGTTTACTTTCATTGTTATTTTCCGTTGTGATATTTATAAAAATTAATATTTCCTGCTACACTCTCAATGGGGACATCTTCCGTATTCTTATACTCAGTATGCTTGGCAGCAGCCTCATTTACAATTGCCTCTGGTTCTAAGCCTACCTTGTTATTGCCTGCCGGATACGTATGATAAGTAGTTGGTACATATTGTTTTCTTTCATCCATATAAATAACCTCCAAATCAGATTTGCAGTTTGTCGTCCATCATTTCAGTAATCATTTGCGCATCTACCATTGCTTCTACATTGTCCATAGGCGCTTCTTTCTTACTTTTATAATCAGTCTCTTTATTCACTGCTTCTCTAATGATTGTTTCGGGAGCGATGCCTAAGGTATTTGGATCTGCAGGATATGTATGGGTATATGTAGGTACGTATCGTTTGTTTTCATCCACAAAAATCACCTCCAGATTTATTTTTAGTAAATGCTAGAGGGTTTATGTGTATGGAGAGGAGAAACTTTGTAAATTTTTATGCTTCTAAATGTGATATATCCGGCTCCATAAGCACTCTTAGTTCGCCATTTTCAACTTCAAGTATTGATAGGCATGTATCATAGGTAAAAGGTGGTGACCAGAAATCCATCAGATCTCTTTTGTAAACAATTGCAAAAATAGCCTTTATCACAGCGGCATGGGTTACCAAAAGAACATTATTGAAGGAGCTAGATTGAATAAGACCGTCCAATCCATTTTTTACTCTATCTATAAATATCTCATAGGTTTCTCCACCATTTGTCTCATACAAATGAGGAGCATTCCAATAGTTATGCTGCTGAGTAGGATACAAGTTTTTTATTTCATCATGGTACATGCCTTCCCAGGCTCCAAAGCCCATTTCCTGAAAGGCACTATTATAAGAAAAGTTTGTTTCTCTATTTCCTAAGATATGCTTGGCTGTTTCGGAGGTTCTGCCTAAGGGACTACAGCACACAAAATCAAAGTCTATTTGGCTTAGCCTCTGACCTAGCCTTTGTGCATTTAAGACACCTTTCTCTGACAAGGGAGAATCCTTCCACCCCTGCATTTTGCCCAGTGCATTCCATTCAGTTTCACCATGTCGAACTACATATAATTTCATAATTACCCCCATATGTATCATCTAACACCTATATTATAATTTACAGGTTTAATTGTTGCAATAATAACAATAGTGTTTATTGACACTATTGTTATAAAATGGTAGTATCTTACTGAACTGTGTTTAAAAATATAACAACGTTCAGGTTGCAGAATTTAAATGGGGGAGATATAAATGAAATTCAAAGGTTCAATCAGTATACTAGCTATACTGATAGCAGCATTATCATTCATCGCCTGTACATATGGTGTGTTTTCTAATGAAGCTGCTGGGCAGACAGAGTTCCTATCAATTTATGGTGAAAGCGTGCAGATATACGGCAAAGGACTATATCAAAAAGACTCAGTAGCTGTAGCAACTCAAGGCATTGCACAGGACATCGTTACTTTGGTTGTAGGACTTCCATTGCTTCTTATTTCGCTGTATATGTATAGAAAGGGGTCATTCAAAGGCAAATTGCTTCTCACAGGGACAATCGGATATTTCCTATATACCTATACCTCCTATTGTTTTGTTTGGATGTATAATTCTTTTTTTCTGATTTATGTATTTCTGATGTCGGCAAGCCTCTTTGCTTTTATCTTGACAATGATGTCATTTGATTTTGATAAATTAGATTCTTATTTCGATAAGAAACTTCCTATAAGGCTATTAGGTGGATTTTTAATATTCTTTGGTGTAATGATTGGTTTGATGTGGATAGGCAGAATCGTGCCACCTTTAATGAAAGGCAATTTGCCTATTGGTCTGGAGCATTATTCTACCTTAGTAATACAGGCTATGGACCTAGGATTTATCGTACCAGTATCAATCCTATCAGGGGTTTTAGTCATGAAAAGAAGACCTTTTGGATATCTATTGTCTTCTGTTATTTATATGAAGGGCATTACCTTGGCAACTGCTGTTACAGCTATGCTGGTAGGACAGCTCCTTATGGGGGTTAAGGTGGGAATGGCAGAAATCATTATTTTTCCGGTGATTAATATTTTTATTGTATATTGCATGTTTTTAATATTAAAAGGAATAAAAGAACCAGAATATCAATCTATAAAAGCTTCTAAACATATTTCACAATAAACCATGGGGGTACAACTATGCAGAAAAGAAGAAGTCAAATTACCGCTTTAATGACCTTTGTTTTGTCAATGTTGGCTTTATATGCAGCTTTGACAGGAGTATTGGACAAAAGCCTATATGAAGAAATTGTTGCTGTGGGTACAATATCAAGAGCACTGCAAGTAGGTTCTATAGCACAAGATATCGTATCAATTCCATTGGCAATCACACTTGCTTTGTTATCACTTAAGTTTTTGAAAAAGCCGGGCTATAAGAGCTTCATTACAATTCTTGGACTGGCGTGGTATTTTTTCTATGCTTATGGACTCTATGTAATGCAAGGTCAATATACATCAATATATATCCTGTACCTAAGTATTTTCTCTCTTTCTATTTATAGCATGATTTGGGGCATTATTAGTTTTAACCTTGATGAAATGGTGCATTATCACTTGCCAAAGGTGGTTCGGATATCAATTGGTATTTTTTTATGTATGATTGTTTTCATATTAGGTCCTGCTTGGATCGCGAGAATGAGCATTGATGTTATCGGTCGCATCCCAGGTGAGACTTATGCAGTGTTTATATTAGATTTGGGGATTGTTTTCCCAGCTTTAGGATTGATAGCAATGATGCTATTTAAGAAAAATCCTTTTGGATATGTTTTGGCGGGCATTGCACTTCTCAAGTCATTTACTCTATGCTTATCATGGGCTTTTGCTCAATGGTATTCACCCATATATGGAACAATACCATTTGATATTGCAATGACAGCATTATCGACAATATTAACATTCATTAGCTTAATTCTTTTTATACCCTATATGATGCAATTAAAAAGATTAAATAAGGAGGGGCAGCAATGAAAAAGATTCTAAAAGTACTATTGGTTATTGTAATCACGATTTTTGTATTTATGCTAGTTGGTTTTTTCTACATTAAATCGAGACCGGTACCAGTTGTAGAAATTGCAGCAATTGAAATGAGCAGTGTAAAGGATGGGTTTTATGTTGGCGAGTATGAATCCTTTCCAGTGAAGGCAGTTGTTAACGTTCAAGTGAAGGATAACAAGATACTTCGTATAGAAATTATTGAACATGAAAATGGCTTGGGTAAAAAGGCAGAAGCAGTCGTGGAAGAAGTGATTCAGACACAGTCTCTAAAGGTTGAGGCGGTAAGCGGAGCTACCCACAGCAGCAATGTGATTTTAAAGGCAGTAGAAGCTGCGCTGCAAAAAGGGAAGATATAAGAAGAGAACAGCTTAACTCAGTTAAATTCAGATGGATGAAAAAATTGCAAAAAAATAAAAGTTTGTATTAAGGTGCATTTATATACAGCTTGATTGTACTCTGTGAAGGGAGGCTGCAAAGTTCGTAAGTCTGGCACTGTGCTAGCATTCAGAGGCATGGATGCCTCATTGAATCATGTAGGACTTTTTAGTCTTCCAAGCAGCCAAGTACAACCAAGCTGTATATTTTTGCACTGTATACAATACTTTTATTTTTAGCTTATATTATCAACAGCCGCAACTTAACTCAGATAGTTGTTTTCTTATTTGTTGTTTGCCACGAACCAGTCAATTAGTTTTCTCGAGATACTAAGCTTGCCAGGCACTTCTGGCAATTCATCAGCTGCAAACCAAGCAGCATCACTAAGTTCTTTTGGATCGATATTTAACTCTCCACCAGCATATTCTGCTGTAAAGCCTACCATCAAAGAATCGGGAAAGGGCCATGGCTGACTTCCGAAATATTTGATATTCTTGACTTGAATACCAACCTCCTCAAAAATCTCCCTCTCAACACATTCCTCCATGGTCTCTCCAGGCTCCACAAATCCAGCCAATACACTATAAAATCCTGTTTTGCTTTGTATATTCTTTGCAAGAAGAATTTTATCTTCCTTTGTAATAGCAACGATTACTGCTGGAGAAATTTTAGGATAAATGCTTTGACAGCATTTGGGACAAAGCTTTGAATGTTCCATGACATCGCTGATGGTTTGTCCACCACAACGGCCGCAGTACTGATTATTTTTGCTCCAATTGATTAAATGATATGCTCTTGCCGCAAGCCAAAAAATCTCATCCTCAATTAGGCCATATAATTGTCGTAAGCTGATAGGAGAGAGGATAGGGTCAGTGGAACTTTTGTCAGAAAGCTCAGCAGCAAAACAAGGAGATGAGTCTAACCTTCCAAGATATATGCTGTTAAGATTATTCTTTATAGAATTTGTAAAAGGTATATGGGCAACCTTCCCCTGCAGCTCTACGTATAGCTTATCCTCTGAGAAAATAAACCAAAAAGCTTTTTCGTTGTCTGAAGGTGGAGGTAGGGCTCTTAATTCAAAATTCATATTTTACTCCCTTTCCTTGATGCTGTTACATGAATTATCAATATAGCTATATTATACTATGGGCCATGTAAAATATAAATAATTGAAGTAAAGACTACAAGTGAAGAACAGTAAGCAATTTATGAAGTACAAAAACAAGCAATAGGCTATCAATGAGATAGCCTATTGCTTGTTTTAACTATTTTTGTTTTTTATCTTTTGATTTTAAAGCTTCAGCTTCTTTCGCATAGGTTTTCGGAACGATTCTATCCCAAATCTCTGCTCCCTTGATGCCAATTCTTGAAGGGATAAATACAGGATCAAGACCAAGCTTCTTTTGCTGCTCGTAGTCTCTCAACGTTGCGATACCTGGCTTCATCAATAGCAATATGGCAATTATATTGAACCATGCCATCGCTCCAACACCGGCAGAACCAAAGTTCCAAACAACATCTGCTGAGGAAACTGCTCCTACGAAAACCATAGCACATAAAAGTACTCTGAAAATATTCAACGTAACCTTATAGCCGCCTGAGTTTGAATTGCCTTTAAATAAGTAGCCGACATTTGAGTCTGTGTAAAAGGCATAGGCTAAAATTGTTGTAAAGGTGAAGAAGAATAATGCCACAGCCACAAAGCCGCTTCCAAATCCGGGTATAAAGGAATTCACTGCGGTTTGCGTGAAGTTTCCTTTTTCGATACCTGGAATATATTCAGTAATGAATCCTCCAGAGGGATTCGCCACATTGTAGGATCTAGTAGCAAGAATCATGATAGCTGTCGCAGTACATACAAACAATGTATCAACATATACTGAAAAAGCCTGAACGAGACCTTGCTTTGCTGGGTGAGAAACCTCGGCTGCACCGGCTGCTTGAGCGCCTGTACCTTGACCAGCTTCGTTTGAGAAGATACCTCTCTTAACACCCCAAGCTATGGCACTGCCAAATATTCCGCCATATATTGCATTGGCTCTAAAAGCGGAACTGAATATCAGTCCAAATACCTCTGGTATTTTTGCGAAGTTCACTATCAATATTATTATCGAAAGTAGAATATAGCCAATTGCCATAAAAGGCACGATTAACTCGGCTGATCTTGCTATTCTTTTTCCACCGCCAAAAATAACAGCTGCAGTCAGTGCGGTATATATAATACCCCATATAAGTGGAGAAACACCAAAAGCGGATTCTCCTGCCACCGCAAAAGAGTTGGATTGAATACCTGGGAGAAGGATACCGCAGGAAATCAGTGCAAGAACTGCAAAGGCTAATCCAAATGCTTTACTATGTAGCCCTTTTTCAATGTAATATGCAGGACCGCCGCGATACTCACCATGAATCTCTTCCTTCCAAACTTGGGCTAAAGCAGATTCAATGTAAGCTGAACCAGCACCAAGGAAGGCAATTGCCCACATCCAGAAGATGGCTCCTGGACCGCCAAAGAAAATTGCACTTGCAACACCGGTAATGTTACCAGTACCAACACGACCACCCAAAGCCATAGCAAAACCCTGGAAGGATGAGACACCACTTTCTGAGCTTTTGCCTCCAAGCAATTGACCTACCATATCTTTAATCAGTCTCAGCTGCGGAAACTTCATAATAATAGAAAAGAAAATACCAGCACCTAAGCATAAGTAAATCATGATAGGTCCCCAGAAAAAGTTATCTAGGCTTGCTGAAAGTTTAAGTAAATCCAAGATATTACCTCCTTTAATTATTAAAATTTAATAATATATCATAGAAATTTTCATATATTATTAAATTGCATTAAACGAGATAATTTTATTCATAAAAAAAACACTCGCAAGTGCGAGTGTTTTTTTTGAATTTTATTTATTAGCCTACTTTTTTGTTCTCATTTTTATGAGCAGCATTGTAAGCTTCTAGTTCTTTTGCATAATTCTTTGGAATGATAGTTTCCCAAAGCTCAGCACCCTTGATTCCTAATTTTGAAGGAATGAATATTGGGTCAAGACCAAGTTTCTTTTGTGCTTCGTAGTCTTTAAGTGTAGCCATAGCTGGTTTTGTTAATAGCAATATAGCTATAACGTTGAACCATGCCATTGCACCAACACCAGCGGAACCAAAGTTCCAAACAACGTCAGCTGAGGAAACTGCTCCGATGAATACCATGATGCAAAGTATTGCTCTTGATGCAGTTTGAGTCATTTTAAATGCGCCTACATTTGAGCTGTTTCTAAACAGATAAGCAATGTTTGAATCTGTGTAGAATGCGTATGCCAAAACTGTAGTGAAAGTGAAGAACATCAACGCAACTGCTACAAATCCACCGCCGAAGCCAGGGATAAATGTATTAACAGCTGTTTGTGTGAAGTTACCTTTTTCTACTCCAGCCACTAGCTCAGTTATAAAGCCGCCTGCTGGATTTGCAACGTTATATGAACCTGTTGAAAGGATCATGATTGCTGTTGCTGTACAAACGAATAATGTATCAACATATACTGAGAAAGCTTGAACAAGACCTTGCTTAGCTGGGTGTGAAACCTCAGCAGCACCAGCAGCCATAGCTCCTGTACCTTGACCAGCTTCGTTTGAGAAGATACCTCTTTTTACGCCCCAGGATATTGCTAAACCAAATATTGCACCGTATACAGCGTTCATATTGAATGCGGAGCTGAAGATTAAACCAAATACCTCAGGTATTTTAGCAAAATTAACAACTAGTATAACAAGAGCTAATATGATATATGCTATAGCCATAAATGGAACGATCATTTCAGCAGTACGAGCAATTCTCTTGCCTCCGCCGAAAACAACAAATGCAGTAAATACTGTGTAAATAACACCAATGATCATTGGTGAAATACCAAATGCTGCTGAACCAGCTACTGCAAAGGAGTTAGTTTGTATACCTGGTAGCAATACACCGCAGGATACAAGTCCTAGAATAGCAAATGCTGCACCAAAAGCCTTACTCTTAAGACCTTTTTCAATATAGTAAGCAGGACCGCCGCGATATTCGCCTTGAACATCCTCTTTCCATACTTGAGCCAATGCAGATTCAACATAAGCTGAGCCTGCGCCTAAGAATGCGATTGCCCACATCCAGAAGATTGCACCAGGACCGCCGAAGAATATAGCACTTGCAACACCAGTGATGTTACCAGTACCAACACGACCGCCCAAAGCCATTGCAAAGCCTTGGAATGAGGAAACTCCGTTTTCTGAGCTTTTGCCGCCTAATAGCAGCGTAACCATGTCTTTAATTAGTCTTAACTGTGGAAACTTCAAAATAACTGAAAAGAAAATACCGGCACCTAAACATAAGATGATCATGATTTGTCCCCAGAAGAAACCGTCTAAGCTTCCTGAGAGTTTTAATAAATCCATGAGAGCCCTCCTTAAAATAAATAATTTGAATTCAGAAAAAATGACTTATTCATATTTCTGAATTATTATACTATTTTATCATCAGTCACTGTTTTGTGTCAATAATTCGTGAAGGGCTTAAAAAGATTTAACAATTCAATGATATGTATTGGATGCATTGATATATCTAGTATGTGCAATGAAACACTTCAACAAATTGTTTAAAACTTATCAAAATTTCTTTATTAAGGCAAGTAGGTAATGGAATATTTATCCTTGACTTCCTCTAAAAGACATTATAAATATGCATGATGTATACTGTATACATGCAATTGATAAAATATTGATGCAAGTTCTTGGTTTTTTTCATGCAGTTGAGGTAATATAAATAAGTCTATATTTATGACTACAGCAATCATAAATATAGACTTTTATTATAAAAGGCTTAGACGTTGTACTTTATTATCCTAACTTAAGAATTGATAAAGTGTTTTGCTGTTAAATGCTAAGTCCTATTCTTCTCCAATATTCTCTTGCCTCTTTCCTCATTCTAGCTAGTCTTGTATAATAGTCGGGAATTTCATTCAGATGTGCTAAGGCAATTTTTCCTGTCATGATAGGATCATTGTTTGTTATATTTGTACCTGGATTGATTGTTCCATGCTCTAATTCTACATTTAAGCCCATCCAGAATTGGTCTAGGTTGAAACAGGGACTGTTAATGTTAACACCTAAGAGCTTTGCTATTTTGCAGGCTTCATCCTTTGTAAAATGTGGCTCGCACTTTTTATCATCACAATCACAACGACCACATTGCTTCAAAAGTTTTTCATATAGAGCTTCTTCTTCGGGGCAATAGTAATCGTAACAAGATCTCCTGCTATTATTATTCCTTGGTCTTAGTGAAAGTGGCAGTAGATTATCTGCAATGGGAAGTACACTTGAAGGTCGAAAGTCTTCGCCTAGGCGAAAGTCTTCACCTGGTCGAAAGTCATTGCCGTAATAATAGCAATTTCTAACTAGTCTATCGAATATTTCTTCTGTGTCATTGGGACAATTTTTATGGTGGTGATGATGTTTGCTCATATTCAACCCTCCTATAAACGCAGTTAAGCTTCGCTTCGCTGTGCCTATTCATTTATTTATGCTTGTTTCAGTATATAATATGCAATGTTGTACAATTTGACAGTGGTTGTTCAAAAATTATTTATAAAATTTCTAATATAAATCAAGAATAAGAAAGCTTACAAAAGATGTTTGGTGATATACAGGAAATACCTTTTACATAATGGGAAATAATTGGTATTATATAAGTACTAAATTTTATTCTAAAGTTTAATATTTCGGGAGGATAGTAATATGAACATCGCAATAGTAGGTGCTGGCATCGGCGGAACAAATATGATAGAATCTTTTTCTAAAATTGATGAAATTAAAATTGTGCAGGTGATTGATAATAGAAGTGATGCAACGGGAATCCTGCTGGCCAAGAAATTAGGTATCAAGTGCTCGCAGTCACTTAGCGACATTTCTACAATAAATCTTGATTTAATCATAGAGGCCACGGGAAATGAACGCGTAAAGCAAGAACTGAGTGATAACTATGGAAAATCATGTACCATTATCGATTCTCAAGGGGCATTGCTTATTATGACTCTTGTAAAGCGAGATATAGAAGTCTTAGAACAGTTAAACAACCAAATTTCTGCTATTAAGGATACATCAACACAGGTGCAAACACATCTAAAGGATATATCAACATCTATAGACAGTACATACGATATCAATAAAAAACTAAATGAAATATCTAAGACATCTATAGAGTATATTGAAGAAACAGATAGAATCATACATTATGTAAATAATATATCGAAGCAAACTAAGATATTGGGTATCAATGCTACCATTGAAGCTGCTAGAGCTGGGGAGCAGGGAAGAGGGTTCTCTGTGGTAGCAAATGAAGTTCAAAAGCTGGCAGCCAGCAGTGAAAACTTTGCGAAAGAGATTACAATCATTCTTACGAAGCTTTCAGAGGAAATCAAGGATGTAGAAGCGGTTGCTAAGAATTTAAGCGATCTGTCAGAGCTTCAGGTGCAAGCATCAACCAATGTAAATACTGCAGTCAATAGCCTGGTAGATCAAATTTCATAATATGGAAATCATATAAGGAGCATTAAAATGGAAGAAAAACAAATTGAAATGATGAAAAAGTTAATTGAAGAAAAAAAGAAGAAAAGCTCACAGCAAAACTTTACTGACCAAACACATACAAAGATCACTGGAAGTAAAAAGGCAGTGAAGAGAAACAAAAAGGGCGGATTATTCGATAAATAAAAAACAGGAGGCTGATAAAGCCTCCTGTTTTTTTATACGATATAAGGGGAAATTAAATTGTCAGTGACAAATTTAGTATGGAATACCTATTATACAAGTCTAATGAAATGCCTGCCAGAATGAGCCCTCACTATTTATGATAGACTTTATTTCTGTATAAGGGATACGGAAGGTAGGAAAGCCCACGGCATAGGGACCAATTTCATATACATTAAAATATATATACAGCGCATCCTCTTTTACAAAGAATGGTTGATCTGGTGCAATGCCCTTGTATTCATCGGGAAATATATAAGAATATTGCGGATCATTTTTTATTTGCAATGCGATGATATCACTTAATATCTTTACATAGTCGCTGTCGGACTTGAATAAATCCTTTAACTCATAAAAGCGTCCGCTAATAAG
>JAQSYB010000030.1 GCA_029256365.1 Clostridia bacterium | reverse complement strand
TAGATATTCACTTAAAATACAACAAAAATCCTTATTGTCGTCAGCTATTAGTATCTTAATTTTCTCCAAATTCATTTAAATACCTCCTACATTTGTTTTACAGTTAAATTATTCGACAATTCACTGTCATTTCCTTTATTTTCTATCTAACTATCGTACACTATATTAATACAAAATCATACAACACAAACTTACATAAGTTAACATTACAATATTTGAAAATGATATGAAACAACTTATATTACTGCATTTTAAAGATTTAACGGAAAGTTCAATAAATAAGAAAAACGACAACTTTCGACAATTGCATTTCAACAATATCAAAAACAAAAAAAATCCCGTGAAAAAAATCACAGGATTTTGATTTATTAAATTAATTATTGACCCGCTGCTGCTTTAATTGAGCTTTCTAATCGAATATCGGCTTCTTCTAACATCCATTCAATAAAAATCCCATAGCCTCTTGTTGGATCATTTACAAGCACGTGAGTCACTGCTCCAATTATCTTTCCGTCTTGTATAATTGGACTGCCAGACATTCCCTGAACAATCCCACCAGTTAAATCTAGAAGTTTTTGATCCGTTACCTTAATTAGCATACTTTTAGAGCTTGGCGTACTTTGTCTATTTACCTTTTGAATTTCTATATCGAACTCTTCTACTTTATTTCCGTCAATGGTTGATAGTATTTTTGCGGGTCCCTCTTTTACCTGATAGCTCAAAGCAATTGGAATAGCTCCTTTTGAATCATTTCTGATCTTCGAATTGAGAATTCCATATATTCCATAGTTTGTATTTTTGCTGATATCCCCATATGGATTGTCGCTTTCATAAAAAATACCTACAATTTCACCAGGTACTGTTTTTCTTGCCTTTTGCACAGATGCAACTTTTGATTTTAGTATGGATCCCTTTGAAATATCAACCAATACGCCAGAATCAATATCTGTAATACCATGACCAAGTGCGCCAAAAGACATGGTTTCAGGATCAATAAAAGTCATTGTGCCTACTCCAGCGATATTATCCCTTACCCAAAGACCTATTCTATAAATACTGTCTTCTAAGCTTTGCACCGGTGATACATCTATATTATGCTTTTTTCCTTCTCTTTCAACCAAAAAATTCAGCACTGAATCTTTATTTTCATTTACAATATTTGTTATATCTCTTTCTTTTTCAACCTTTTGCTTATTTATTTCTAAAATTGTATCTCCTATTTCAAAGCCTGCATCTGCAGCTGGGCTGTGTTTCTTCCCATCTGCTGTTGTAATGGTTGAAAGTCCTACAACCAATACACCTTTTGTCTGTATTTTTACACCTATTGCTTCACCTGATGGAATCACTTTCTTGTCAGGTATAACATTTACTGTAACATTTTTAACAGGAAGTAGATTTAGTATTTTTAATGTAGCTTTGGCACTTCCTTCTGACTTCCCATTTATAAGTGTAAATGAAGAAAGTTTGTTGTTTAATTTGCTTACATTGATATTATTCTCTTGGATATTATCTAGTACTAGCCTGCAAAGGAGCGAGTTTTGAAGCCTTTGACTGTGTCCTCGCATTAAGTTAATTTCCTTTGGGTAGTTATATACTGTTACAATACTGCTTGATACGAAAAATATCATGAATATGATTACCAAATTTAGAATATAGAATTTGGTGCTTTTTTTATGCAATAGCATCACTCTCCTATTTCCCCAGAAGAGTCATTCCTTCGTTTCTAATCTCTTATTTTAAGTTAACCTTTTTAAAAAACTATTATTCTATTAAAACTTTACTAAACCTCCAATTTTCTATAATAGATTTGCTATGAATAATATTTACAGGTTTCTTTCTTTATATAAATGGTATTTTTTGAACAAAAAAAAAGCAGCCAACGCTGCTCTATTGTTCTTAGTTGCTGCCTATAATAAGTTGCTTTGCATGAGCCATTGATATGTCATCCTCTGGACTGCCTCCAAGCATTCTAGCAATCTCTTCTGTCCGTTCCTGCATATTAAGAGTGTGGATTTTGGTAAATGTTTTATTTTTATTAATAATTTTGTTGATATAAATATGACTATCAGCAAAGCATGCTATTTGTGCCAAATGTGTAATACAGATAATTTGTGAGTTTTTTGATATTCTTTTAATTTTCTGACCTACTACTGATGCTGTCAACCCACCTATTCCTGCATCTACCTCATCAAATACAATACTAGGAATCTTTTCTGCTCTGGTTATTGTATTCTTTATAGCAAGCATAACTCTTGACATTTCTCCACCAGAAGCAATTTTATACAGCTGCTTTGGTGGCTCTCCGGGATTGGGTGACAATAAAAATTCAATTTTATTGATTCCCTTCGGGCTGATTATTCCCTCATCCTTTTTAATACTAACTTGGAACTCGGAGCCCTTCATATTTAAATCCTGCAGTTCCTTTCCCACTAGCTTTTCTAGCTTACGTGATAGGTTTTCTCTAATTGTAGAAAGCTTGTTCGCCTCATACAGATATTGTTTGTGAAGCGTGTCAATCTCTTTTTCAAGTTCAATCGCAATTTTTTCACTGTTTAAAAGGGTTTCGTATTCATTTACGGCATTGTTTTTATAGCTTATGATATCATCAATGCTATTGCCATACTTCCTTTTCAGTTTTGAAATAATATCCATTCGCTCTTCAATGAAGTTTATTTCATCATCATTAAACTCAATTGTTTCACAATATCCCCTAATATCCGTCTTAATATCCTCAAGTTGATACAATGCAGCTTCCAAAGCTGTCGCAAAATCCTGTAGTCTATTATCAATATGCAGCATCTCTTTTAGCTTATGTACAGAATCTTCAAGTATATTCGCAGCACAGCTTGAATTTACATCTCCTTGGAAAATACTATCATAAATCTGAGTAATGTTCTTATACAACTTTTCTGAGTTCACCAGCAGTAATCTTTTTCCTTTCAGCTGTTCATCTTCCTCTGGCTTTAATGCAGCGGCATCTATTTCATCAATTTGAAATCTGTATAAATCCAAACGGCGTTCTCTTTCTTCACTGTTTCCACTCATATCCTTATATCTTGATTCTAAGCCTTTTAAGCGCTCAGTAATCAATTTAAGCTGCTCTTTAATCGGCTCGATATCCATTTCACCAAAGCTGTCAACAAAATCGATATGCTTATTGGCATTAAACAAAAGCTGATGCTCGTTTTGTCCCACGATGTCAATGAGGCTCTGTGCTACGAGCTTTAACATTGTTAAGGTAACAGTTTGTCCGTTTATTCTGCAGCTAGATCTGCCAGCCATGGTTACCTCTCTCGAAATTAGCAGTGTGTTGTCAGCTTCCTTGTCGATGCCATATTCCTCAAGCAATGAATCTAGTTCTGCGTTGCTTTCTAAGGTAAACAGCGCTGAAATAAGCGCTTTTTCTGCTCCGTGTCTAATGTCCTCTTTGCTAAAACGTCCTCCAGTAATCCCTTGAAGGGCATCGATAATTAAGGACTTACCCGAACCAGTTTCACCGGTTATGATATTTAATCCCTGTGTGAAGTGTATCGTTTCTTGTTCAATAATGATGAAGTTTTTTATATTAATCTCCAATATCATTGGCATTTCACCTATCTTATTAGCTTTTTGAATTTTTCTATTACATGCTCTACAGTTTCGGCAGAACGAATTAATACAAATATTGTATCGTCTCCAGCTATGGTTCCAACAATCTCCTGAATGTCAAAGGTATCAATCGCTTCACAAGCTCCGCCCGCCGCGCCGGAAAAGGTTTTTAATACAATGATATTGCCTGCACAGTCGATGCTTAACACAGATTCTGAAAAGACCTTTACAAGCCTATCACTAAGCATGGTATCATGCTCCCGAAGGGCAGCATATCTGTACTTTCCACCCTCAGACAGTACCTTAATCAATCTAAGCTCTTTAATATCTCTAGATACTGTAGCTTGTGTAACATTAAAACCATTCTTCTTCAGTTCTTCTGCAAGATCCTCTTGCGTATCAATCTCATTTCTTTCAATTATTTCCAATATCTTGGCATGTCTAGATATCTTCATATAACTTCCTCCCCCTATTTATTTATGCCACGTCTTTCTGACATTTTTGCTCGAAGTACATCAAAAAAACTTCTGTTATTTAGCTTAACAAGATTTGCATAATACTTTGATTGCTTAACCGTGACAACATCTCCAGGTTTTATTTTTACTCCAGATTGACCATCTACCGTCATAATAATCTCCATTGAATTGTTTTCACATACATCTATGCGAACCAAGTCCTTATTTGAAACTAAAATGGACCTTGAGTGCAGTGTATGTGGGCAAACTGGTGTTACAAGCAGAACCTCTACATCTGGTGAAACAATGGGGCCTCCAGCTGATAATGAATATGCAGTAGAGCCTGTAGGACTGCATACAATAATTCCGTCACCAGAATATATATCGACAAGATTATCATTAATATAAATAGAATAAGAAATGAGACGTGAAAAATTGCCCTTAGCAACTACAATATCGTTGAGGGCAATAAAATTCTTTGTTCTTTCTTCATCATTGGCGATAAATGCTTCCAGCATTAATCTTTTTTCGATGGTATAATCTCCGGCAATTAATTTCTCTAGTGAAGTATACATTTCATCTACTTCTGTTTCGGTAAGAAAACCTAAGTGCCCTAAGTTAATGCCAAATAAAGGCACCCCATTACAAGAAGCCTGTCTTGCTACATTTAAAAGTGTTCCGTCGCCGCCAAGTACGATGATAATATCACTATTTTTAAATATATATTCATCGCAGTAATTATCTTTGGTTAAGGCCAGCTCTGCAGAAATTTTCTCATCGAAGAACACATTCATATTTCTTTGTTCCAGCCATTTAATCAGTTCTTTTGTGATCATCTGATCCTGATCTTTTACTAGATTTGATATGATTCCAATATTCATATTTATTACACCACCAAAGACTTTATATTGTTTCAAATTATTGGTATTTACATTTATTATCATTTTATAATAGTTGCTATCATTTAGCTACAATTTTTTGCAGATATTTCATACAGCATCTATAAATTGCTATTTGCCCTCTCTACGATGTCAACAATTTGTTGACTTCTGTCTATTGCTGGAGAGGTCTTCTGTTTGCTTAAGTATACTAAAAATTCAATATTCCCTTCAGGTCCTTTTATGGGAGAATAGGTTAGTCCTAATATTTCAAACTCCATTTTGTCTGAACAAAAGTTAAGGATATTCTCAATAACCTCTATGTGAACTTTTTTGTCTCGAACAACACCTTTTTTCCCAACCTTCTCTCGTCCTGCCTCAAACTGTGGCTTTATTAAGCACACCAATCTTCCGTTTTCCTTTAATAGCAGCTTCACTACAGGCAATACCTTTGTGATTGAAATAAATGAAACATCCATGGTTGCAAAATCTGCAAGTTCCCCCAGTATTTCTGGTGTAACTGACCGGATGTTGGTTCGTTCCATACATACTACCCTGCTGTCACTGCGCAGACTCCAAGCCAGCTGTCCATATCCTACATCTATGGAAAAAACCTTAACCGCACCCTTTTGCAGCATGCAATCAGTGAAGCCTCCAGTGGACGCACCGATATCTAAGGTGGTAAGCCCTGTCAAGTTGATATCAAATTCTTTCAGCGCTTTTTCCAGCTTTAGGCCCCCTCTGCTAACATAAGGGTTTGGGTTGCCTCTTACTTCTATTTTGGCATCCATTTTGACCTTTGTGCCTGGTTTATCTAGCCGCTGGTCATCTACAAACACCAAGCCGGCCATAATAATACTTCTCGCTTTCTCCCTGCTGCTGGCATAGCCGCCTTCAGCAAGAAGAGTATCCAATCTTTCTTTCTTTATGTCCATTGGTTGCTGCTCCCTTCGCTATTGGAGATTCCTTAGCTTCTTTTCAATTCTTGATGCAATTCCCTCTGAATGCATCTCTTTTAGCATTTGCAGCTCATCTATTTCTCCATGAGTAATGAACAAGTCATCATATGCAATGATGTTCATATCAACTTGAATTTTCATTTTATTGTAAAATTCTAATATTCCACTTCCCATACCACCGGATAAAACGCCATCCTCAAGAGTAAAAATTGCAGTTTGTTTTTGTGCGGTTTCAATCAGCATTTCTTCATCCAATGGCTTGATAAATCGTGCATTGATTAAGGTTAGAGAAATTCCTTTTTCTAAAAGCAGCTGGCAAGCTTTGTATGCAGTTCTAACCATTCTGCCTTCTGCAATAATCGTAGCATCACTACCCTGCAATAAAATCTCACTTTTACCTAAAGCGACTGGAGTGGTACATTCATCAAAAAAATCCTCATTCCCCCTAGGATATCGAATGGCACAGGGGGAATCAAGCTGTAAAGTCAAGTCCAACATTTGTTCCATTTCAAGTCCATCCTTAGGACTCATTATGGTCATATTCGGCATATGACTCAAGTAAGAAATATCAAATACTCCATGGTGCGTTTCCCCATCAGGTCCGACAAGACCTGCTCTGTCAATGGCAAAGGTCACAGGCAGCTTCTGCATGCAAACATCATGTATGATTTGGTCATATGCCCTTTGCAAAAATGTGGAATACACAGCGAAATAAGGCTTATATCCTCCAACCGCTAGACCTGCTGAAAAAGTTACCGCATGCTGTTCTGCAATTCCGACATCAAAAAAACGATCCTTATGCTGATTTGCAAATTTTGATAATCCTGTGCCTTCTGGCATAGCAGCAGTAACTGCTGCTATGCGTTTATCTGAAATTGCTGCTTTAGTAATCCAATCGCCAAAAACATTTGAATAGCTTCGTCCCTGACTAGTGCTCTTGCTTTTGCCGCTTTTTATATCAAAGGGGTTGACTCCATGATATTTGGAAGGATTGTTTTCCGCTTTTTCATAGCCCTTTCCTTTTTTCGTAATGACATGTATAAAAACAGGATACCCATTATATGATTTGGCTCTGTTTAACACATATTCAAGGTTATTTATATCATGACCATCTATAGGTCCTAAATACTTAAAGCCCAGCTCTTCAAAAATAATGCCGGGTACCAATAAGTATTTAAACCAATTCTTAAGTTTTTCTGCAGAGTTAAAAAGCGCATCGCCTAATACAGGTATATTTTTAAGTACACCTCCGAGCCTAGCTTTAAATTTAAAGTAGGCAGGAACTGTACGAATCTTGCTTAAGTAATTTGACATACCGCCTATGTTATCAGATATTGACATGTTGTTATCATTTAATATAACAATGAGTCTTGTAGGGAAATCCCCAGCGTGATTTAGTGCTTCAAAAGCCATCCCCCCTGTAAGAGAGCCATCGCCAATTACCGCGATTACATTGTAATCCTCTCCAGACAAGTCTCTTGCTTTTGCAATACCTAGGGCTGCTGAAATAGATGTGCTGCTATGACCTGTTTCAAATATATCATGTTCACTTTCTGATCTCTTTGGAAAACCACTTAAGCCACCTAAGGTTCTTATGGTTTTCAGCTTTTCTTTTCTACCAGTCAAAAGCTTATGTATATATGCTTGATGTCCAACATCCCATATGATTTTATCTTTTGGACTGTCAAAAACCTTATGCAAAGCCAGAGATAACTCCACTACACCCAAATTAGATGCCAAGTGCCCCCCTGTTTCTGAAACAGTATCAATTATGTATTCTCTGATCTCCTGTGAAAGCTGCTGCAGTTCTCTCTCTTTTAGCTGCTTAATATCCTCAGGAGAATTGATTTTGTCTAATAAATTTTTCATTTTAATCCTACCTTCGAATCAATCAATTCATTAACTGTGCTATAAATATGCCTAGTAGAGCTCCTGCCAAAACCTCTTTTGGAGTGTGGCCTAAAAGCTCTTTTAAACGCTCATTCCCTAAGGGTTTATGATGTGCCAGGTCATCGATTATCATGTTAAGCACCTTTGCTTGATATCCTGCTGCTCTTCTTACCCCGGCTGCATCATACATCACAACGAAGGCAAAGCTTATTGCCAAAGCAAATATTGGAGAAGCCCATCCATAAAGCTTACCTATTGCTGTAGCCAATGACATGACAAAGGATGTATGAGAGCTAGGCATTCCGCCTGAACCCACAAACCTTGTAATATCAATCTTCTTCGTTTTATGAAAAGTAAGTATTATTTTTAGCAATTGAGCTACAAACCAAGCTGTAACACAGGTTATCAATACCTTATTGCCTATTATTTCTTCAATAAAATTCAAATGAGTACCTCCTAAAAAGCAGATGTGTGTTAAACATCTCTTTCTATTATATAGTTTGACAATTCCTTTAATAATAAACCTTTATTTCCATATATAGAAATCAACTTCTGCGCCTCTTCAATCATATTACGTGCTATTCTCTTTGACTCCTCAAGACCATAATAGCTTACAAAAGTAGATTTGTTGTTGCTGATATCGCTTCCTGTCTTTTTGCCCAGCTTTTCAGTGGAACCTTCCACATCCAATATATCATCTGATATTTGAAAAGCCAAGCCAATAAGCTCTCCAAATTTATCTATTCGCTCTATATCGTCATCTTTTGCACCAGCAATAAGCGCACCAATTACTAGAGGTGCTTTTATCATAGCGCCAGTCTTTTTTTCATGCATGCGATTTAATATATCAATATCTATCTGCTTATTCTCATAATAAAGGTCAATACACTGACCACCAATCATTCCATCTGTACCAGAAGCTTTGCTTAGGTATGCTGCTGCTTTGATGTATTCAAGCTTCGGATTTCTAATTAATGCTTCATGTACTATTTCAAAGGCTCTATTTAGCAGTGCATCACCTGCTAATATTGCAATACCCTCTCCATACACCTTGTGATTTGTCAGCTTTCCCCTTCTATAATCATCGTTATCCATTGCAGGCAGATCAGCCAATATTGGACGAAGTCTTTTCCCCCCTGCAAGCAGGCTATATTTCATTGCTTCATAAATGACAGGTACATTTGTCTCACCTGATACCAAATCTTCAAGATGGGTATCTACAATTTTCCTTTTTGTGTCAAGATATTCATGCAGCTTCATTTTATGCCTCCTTGATTTGGCTTACCAAAAACTCCTCAATAATATCCTGTTCCTTATTAACAATTGCCAGTACCTTTCCTTCAGCTTCTTCAAGCATAGTAGAGCAATTTTTCGCCAAAGTGATTCCTTCTTGATATATTTCTATTGATTCATCCAAGGATACGTTCCCTGATTCTAATTTCTTCACAATTTCTTCCAATCTGGCTAAAGTTAATTCAAAATTCATATTACTCATCGTCCTCACACCCTTATTTATTAATAATAGCTTTAATTTCTGCAGTCGCACTTCCGTCCTTTAATTGGACTTCAAGATTATCACCTATTTCTAATTGCTTGATTGAAGTAACAATCTTGCCATTTATACTAGTATAGGAGTATCCCCTTAACAACACAGAAGCAGGATTTAATATATCCAGCTTTTCTAAATTATGAATCAGCTTGTTTTTATTGTTATTTAGTATCTGCTGCATGCTGTAATTCATGCTTTTATTGCACATATCAACGGTTTGCATCAAATCATGTATTCTTTGTTCAATTTGTCGAAAAGCATTGCCCTTTGAAATATACTCTATTTTAATTCGTTTTTCCTGCAAAAATTTATTCATATAATCATTAAGCAGATATTTTGATTGGTTTAATCTAGACAACAAAGCATGTCTGTCTGGCACTACCAGCTCAGCTGCTGCTGATGGTGTAGCAGCTCTTAAATCTGCAACAAAATCTGCTATGGTATAGTCCGTTTCATGCCCTACTGCTGAAACAATGGGAATTTCTGATTGATAGATAGCATGTGCAGTTTCTTCTTCATTAAAAGCCCAAAGCTCTTCAATGGAGCCTCCGCCTCTTCCTGCTATAATTACATCCACATTTTTTTTCAAATTAAAGTATTGAATACCCCTTGCAATATCCTTGGCGGCACCTTCACCCTGTACCAAAACAGGATACAAAATAATATTTACCATATTATTACGCCTTCGAATAATCGAAATGATATCTCTAACTGCTGCTCCAGTACCAGAGGTGATTACTCCAACAGTTTTTGGTAGAAAGGGCAGGGACTTTTTATTTGCTTCATCAAAATACCCAAGCCCCTCTAGCTTTATTTTCAATTGTTCATATGCTTTATAAAGTGCGCCTATTCCTTCAGGTATCATGCCAGTAGCATACAGTTGATAATTTCCATCTCTCTCAAACACAGACAAATGACCTTGAATCACCACTGCCATGCCATCCTCAGGCATAAACTTTAGCTTGCTTGCACTTCCTTTAAACATGACACACTTCATTTTACTGTCATTGTCCTTTAGTGTAAAATATGCGTGTCCTGAGGAATGCAGTTTATAATTAGATATTTCACCTTTTATATATAAATTAGACAGTATTACATCATGATCCAAAATACTTTTTACATAATTATTGATTTCTTTCACTGTAAAAACCTTCGCGCTGCCCATAATGACCTCCGAAATCTTTATATGTTTTAAATGCTATAGTGTTTGTCCATTTCCTTTTCATAAGTCAATAGTTATCATTTCCTTTTTCATCGGAATAATATATTGACTTCTATTTCAACCCAAGGTACTCCAGGTCATAGCCCCTAAAACATATCATCTACTTTAACTAGTACAGGCTATACTTCTTGCTCACCTTTGCCCCGAATGACTTTGCCAAGTACTCCATTTACAAAGCTGCCCGATTCATCTGTACTGTATTTTTTTGCAAGCTCTATGGCTTCGTTTGCAGCAACACTATCCGGCACTTCGTTTGTAAATACGATTTCATAGATAGCAAGCCTCAGAATTGCTAAGTCAACCTTGGCGATTCTATCCTTTTTCCAGCCTACTGTATGAAAATCAATCAGATTATCAACTTCATCCAGGTGTTGAATGGTTCCTTTGATGATTTCTACAGCATATTCCTTGGAGCTTTTATTTAATAATGCTTCCTCATCATATCTAAACTCTTCCTTATGCTGTAAAAACTCCTCTAGCTGACTATCCGTATCATCTGTTCTATTAAAGTCCATGCTAAATAGGAACTGTATGGCATATTCTCTCGCTACTCTTCTACTCATATATCCTCCTAAAGTTCTTCTTATGTATAGTATTGCCAAAATTCATGTAATATAAAAAATTTAAACTAACCCCCTGAATATTCAGAGGGTTAGTAGTAAGTCTTTTTTATTTCTGTTCCTTCGGCTCTTTGACTTCCTTTGCTTCCTTTAATTCTTTTACTTCTTTTGGCTCTTTTACTTCTTTCTCTATATGAACACCTTGTATATGTATATTCACTTCTACTACATTCAAACCAGTCATTGTTTCAACGGCTTTTTTTACATTTTCTTGTACCTGCCAGGAAACATCTGGTATTCTTACTCCATATTCTACTATAACATATAAATCAACAGCCGCTTCTTTTTCGCCTACTTCTACCTTAACACCCTTGGAAGGATTTTTCTTGCCGAGTATTTCAGTTATGCTATCGGCAATTCCGCCGCTCATCGCAACAATACCCTTTACTTCCTTGGCTGCCAATTCAGCTATTAAAGCAACTACATCATCAGCTATCTTCACAACTCCATAATTGTCAATTTTAATTTCTTTTTCCATGTCTGCACCCCCTAGTAGGTTTTAAATATTTACCTGAAACTATTATAGCAAATTGGATTGATATTTACAAACATATATGATTTTATTTTGGAATCTTCAGGTAAATATACGATTGTTTGCTTATGTTTTAGTATATGTAATATTTTAGCTATTATTATGAATTACTAGTTCTTCTTCATAATCTTAATGTTTGATGGGCTAAACTTTGTTTTTCTGATTAAAATATCCTGTATCTTCGCAACATCACTTGCAGCAAGTTCTTTTGTTTCAACGATTACTGTAGCGGAATCATCTGTTAGAAAAACCAGTGAATCACTAAAGCCAAGTGAAATTACCAATTGTTCTATGATCATTTCTTTTTCTGTAAGAGCTACGATTCCTACCAGCTCTTGCTGTGCTAAATTCTTAAATGTCTTCTCTGTATTTTGATTGTTAATGACCTCCTGCCACATTTCAACTTCCTTGCTTCTATTCTTATCTCTTTCCATTCTATATTCACTGAAGAAGGTTGCTGCTGCACTGCTGGTTGTTTCTACTGCCTCAGGGCTTTGTTCTACAACAGCTGCTCCTTGGTTATCTACTGTTAATGCTTCCCCGATACCTGTTTCATCTGTTGGCATTGTAGCAGCTGGAGTTGGATCATCTAGTCCTGCTGTTTGGTTATCCATTTCTAGGTCATAGTTGACACTTATATAATTATCAGTTGTAAACATATTGTAGGCATAGCCTACCACGAATAAAAGCAGTATCATTGAGCAAATTATAATATTTTTTCTTTTAAATAGCATTTTGTTACCCCCTTGAACTTATATTGTTACTTGTTGCTTTCAAAAACTGACACCCTATAAGCTGGTACATCCAAGACTGTCTGCACAGCTTCGGTAAGCTGTAATTTGACCTTCGGATCCTTCGCCCCCTCTGCTACAATAATTACGCCTTTTATCTCAGGATTTACTTCCTTTAGTACCAGCGGCTTTGAGGTTCCCCCTTGGTCGTTCATAAATACTACTTGATCGGTAGTATTCTTTTCTATTATATTTCTAGTACCGCCTTCCACATCTTTCTCGTCTGTGTTTTTGTCTGTAAATGATTCATCCTTAGCTGGTATAATTTCTGTGCCAGTCTTTAGGGTTATCATTACAGAAACCTTTCCTGCATTTTGTATTTCAGCAAGAATATCGATTAGCTTTCTTTCCAGCTCTGACACATATTCCGTTTTATTTGAGCTGCTTTGGTTCTCTTCAATGCTTTCTTGATTGTTGTTTGGATCCAAAGCGCCCCCTAGATTCAAATCTCTGTAAAAGTCAGAAACCAAAATAAAGCCAATACCCACAGCAAGTATTATTATCAGATTGATAGCAAGCTTGGAATTCAAATTAAGCTTTTTTAGGTTAAAATCTTTGAGATGTTCTTTTAATTTTGAGAATAAATCCATTGTACCTTCCCCCTTTTACTCTTGTATTTGAACAGAGATCTCTGTTCCTTTGAGGCCAAGAGCATCATTGATATCCGCACTGAGGTCTTGGCTTATACTACTGTTATTCCAATTATATTCGCCTTTCTTTTTATTAATTACAGTTTCTGCATTAATATTTACAGGCTCTATTACAGATGCTTGAACAGCACTTTCATTTCCTTTTTCAACAATAACATCGATTGATTTGATACTGCCGAATTCCTCTTTGTTGATATCGTTTTCTATATCAACATTCACATGGACATTTCTATTTTCTAATTCCTTTCTGGCTTGAATAATCTCAGTTACCTTTTCTGAAAGCCTTTGCTTATAGATGTTCAAAGCAGTGGTATTCTGAAAGACCTCTATACTACGGCTATTTTTTTCTTCAGAACTTTCAATATAAGCAGTAGTCGCAGCCATGGTGTTTTGAAATTGGTATCCAAAATCCCTTGCCATTAGAAAGGGCTTAATGATTACCAGTATAATCAAAAGACCCATAATGACCTTAAGGAATCTTTTCATATCATTATTTGGTATGATAATGTCTAAAAGCATAGTGAAAATAATTACAACAGTAATATTCGTAATCCAGCTTTTCACAAATTCCATCATTCCACCTACCTTAACATCACAGTCATATTACCGACACCCATGATTACTGTTATGAAAACAAAGAATAACACTCCCACAGACAGCACGGCTGAAAATATGATTAAGAGCGAATTGCTCATATCATTTAGACACTTAACAATTTGATTGTCTAATATAGGCTCAATTAGAGCACTGGTTATTTTGTAAATGGCTATAATCGATAAAATCTTTATCAACGGAAAAAGGCAAATCATTAACAGTACAATCAGACCTGCTACCCCTATACCATTTTTAATCAGCATCGAACAGCTCACCACTGTATCAAAAGCGTCATTTAGAAATTTTCCAACAATGGGTACAAATTTATCCATTGCAAATTTTGCGGTTTTAATTGTTAGCCCGTCTAAGGATGAGGATGCTACTCCTTGAACTGATATCACTCCCAAAAATATAGTCAGCATAATACCAAGAGCACCAACTGCTGTCTGCCGTAGCAAAGCTGCGAGTCTATTGACCTGAATGCCCTCTGTTAGGTTGTTTAGCAAGGACAATACTGCTGAAAAATAAACCAAAGGTATTATGAAGTATTTAATCGCTGTTATGATTAAACTGATTGATCCATATATAATTGGTTGAAAAACTGTAGAAGATGTGATTGCGCCAACGGATACCAGCAATGCAATCATGGTTGGAAATAATGCTTGAGTATAATTTACCATGGTGTCTATGGCCTGGGACCCTAAATTCATAGCAGTATAAAAGCTCTTAACAGCTATGATTGCAATTAATATATAGCAAGCATTATAAGCAAGCTTTCCAACTGTAGTGCCTTCAAAAGCACCATGGAGATTCTGCAAAATAGCACAGAATACTGCAAGTACTAAAATCTGACCCATGACATTGAAATTTGATACAACTTCCTTTATTAACATCCTACCAAGTCCCAAAATAAGCTTCTCAACATTTACAATTGGATTGCCCTTTAAAAGCCCCAAGACCATTTCCTTGATATCTAGGGTTGGAATGGATCCATCTGCTTGTTTGCTTACTTGGTCTGCAAAGCTTTGGATCTCATTTACATCCAGCGCATCTAATTGGTCCTTTATTATTTTACTTGTGTCATCAGCAAAAACAATTGAAGATAGAAGAAAGAGTATAATCAAAAAGAAAGGAATTACAAATTTAGATTTGTTTTTTCTCATGTTTATCCCACCTTGTTATACATTGGATTGCTACACCATTAGCTTTGTGATGACATCCATTAGAGCTGCTAATATAGGAATTGCCATAATCATGATCAACACCTTGCCGCCAAACTCGATTTTAGAAGCAATAGAGCCCTCCCCTGCATCCTTGCATACCTGAGCACCAAACTCAGTGATATATGCAATTGCAATAACCTTTAATATAATTGTAAAGTACATCAAGTCGATATTGGTTTTACTTGCAAAATACTTTAGAACCTCTATTACGGAGTTTAACTTTGAAATCACGAATATAAATATAATTAATCCGGTTACAATACTTACTTGAAGCGCTATCTCCGGCTTTTCTTCTCTTAAAATGACTGCCAGCATTGTCGCAATGATTCCGATTCCGACTATTTTCATAATATCCATATGAACACCTACAATTGGAACATTGTTTTTACAGTATCAAATAGCTTTGCAATCATACCGACTAACATCATGAGTACAATTGCCGTCCCTGCTATTCCTGTTATAACCGCGAATTCATCTTTTCCGGACTGATATAGTATCCTGCTCAGCACAGCTGTTACGATTCCGATTGCTGCAATTTTAAATATCAAATCTACGTCCATCTTAATTCCTCCTTAATTTGTAATTCTTCTATTTTACTGTACAAGCATATTACACAAGTAATATAAATATGACTATTCCTGATAAAAAACCGAGACTTTTGTACATCTTCTCATTCTTTTTGCGTGCTTCTTCCGCTTGCTCTTCATTCTGTTTCAGCTGTATATAAAACAATTCAAAATGTTTTTTTTGATCCTCTCTATCTGAGCTGCCTAGAACCTTTCCAAAATTATCAATCAGTTCCTTATCTGAGCTTGTAAGGCTAGTGTCGCAAACAAGCTTTTCTAAGCCCTTACTCCAGGCAGCAACCATACTATAGCTAAAACCGACAGACAAATCCTCAGAAATGAAATGATAGAAGGATTTCAAAGTCCCCTCCACCTTATTGGCTATGTTATGAAAAGCTTGAGGCAGAGGAGTACATCCATAAATGATTTCCGTCTCCAGCATTTGAATCGAAGCCCTAAATCTCCTGATGTCCTTTGGTCTTTGGCTATATTTATTTGCAGCTGCGATACCCATTAGCCCACAGGCTGCTAAAATCAATAGTCCCCCAATCACTTTAAGCATCATAACGTTTTCTCCTTTGCAAAGTTGCTCTTTATCGACTTATAATTGCTGTCAAGTATCGATTCAATTGTTCCGACTCCATGCCTTCTGCTCATAATGATGTATCTCTCAAATAAGTTCTTATGCAGCTTTTCCAAGGCTGGTTTTCGTAAAAAATCCTCAATGTCGCTGCCATGTATTGTCGTTATTATCTTGACACCCGCATTAATCGCATCTAAAATAGCACCAGCATCTTCACTTCTGCCTATTTCGTCGGTTGCCAGAATTTCAGGAGACATGGATCGTATCATGATCAAAATACCCTCTGCCTTAGGACACCCGTCCAGTACATCGGTTCTAATCCCAACATTGTTTTTGGGCAATCCCAAGTTGCATGCTGCAATTTCACTTCTCTCATCTATTAAACCTACCTTTTTACCTTTCAATCCCATGGTTTCAATACCAGAGCTGATTTGGCGTATCATATCTCGCAGGATCGTTGTTTTACCACATTGTGGAGGCGAAATGATAAGTGTATTGTATATGCTATTGTTTGAGTTCACGATATAATTAAGCACCTTATCTGCGGCACCTAATACCTGTCTTGCCACTCTATAATTTATAAAAGAAATATCTCTCAAGGTTCTGATTCTTCCATTTTCCAGTACTACCTTGCCGCATATTCCAACTCGATGCCCGCCATCAATGGTCACAAAGCCGTTGCGTATTTCATCCTCAAAGGAATATATTGAAAAGTTTGTAACCAAGCTAATTGCATTCTTAATATCCTCTGTGGTGCATACATAAGCATTCCTGGCATCAAACACCAACCGACCATGTCCATCTAGAATATATTCTTTTCCTCCCCCATATAAAATGAGGGGACCCCCTTGCCGAAGGCGAATCTCTTCCATGCTTTCCAATAAGCTAGGTGAAAGATTTTCTATAATAGTCTTTATTTCCTTAGGTATATATTTTAGTACTTCATATATTTTGAATTTATTCATTTGCTTTCCCCGCCTTGTACATCTTTTACTTATATAATATTATGGGAAGCATCAGGACAATATGACACATATTTAAGACAAAAAAATAGCCCTCATCAGAGAGCTAATAAATTGTTCATTTGGTATTGAATATAAAGGAGGATTACAGTTTGAGAGCATAAAAAAACTCCGGATTAAACCGGAGTTTCTATATTTTCTACTGATTATTCGTGATCGTGTCCGCAGCTGCAGCCGCCTTCGCAATCATAGTCTAATTCATATTCTATTGCTTCATGGCAGTTTGGGCATACAACGTTTTCGCCATTTTCTAATAATTCTTCATCAAGATAAACATATTCATGGCAGTGTGGGCATTCAACTTCGATATAATCGTAATCTTCTTCGTCTTCGAAGTCTTCATCTTCATCTTCGCCATATAACTCATCTTCTACACTTGAAAGGTCCTCATCAAGAGCCTCTACATACTCGTCCATTTCAACTTGTGCATCATTTAATTCATTGATAGCGTCTGCGAAATCTGACAATACCTCTAGTACATTTACCATTAGCTTGCCATTATCTGAGCTAGCATCAATTTTCATTCCTTCAGCAAGACCTCTAAGGTATGCTATTCTTTCGTATAAGTATTCCATCATTACTCCTCCTTAATTTGGTTTTTTGTATTTTGTCTCAATACCTTGTATTTTATCCAATTTAGTGATGTATATTCACTAAACTCTTTCCATGTATGAATTGGTTCTAGTATCCACTCTTATTCTGTCGCCTTGGTTAACGAACAGTGGAACGTTAACAGTTGCGCCAGTTTCAAGTGTTGCTGGTTTTGTTGCTCCTTGTGCTGTATCACCCTTAACACCAGGCTCTGTAAATGTGATTTCCAATTCTACAAAGTTATCTGGCTCTACTGAGAAAGCTTCACCCTTGTGGAACTGTATAAACGCATTGTCATTAGCCTTTAGGTACATAATTGCATCTTCTACTTGTGAACGATTCAATGGTATTTGCTCATAGCTTTCATTGTCCATGAAATAGTACAAACCATTGTCTTCATAAAGATATTGCATGTTCTTACGCTCAATGTGAGCCTTTGGGTACTTGTCAGTTGGGTTAAATGATCTTTCAACAACTGCCCCTGATTTAATATTCTTTATCTTTGTTCTAACAAAAGCTGCGCCCTTACCTGGTTTAACGTGTTGGAAATCTATTATTGTGAATATATTTCCATCCATTTCGAAGGTCACACCTTTTCTAAACTCGCCTGCTGAAACCATTAAAAAGATCCCTCCATTTTTTCTCTTTGTTTTTAGTATTTGTTGTCTGTAATAAAACTATTTATATTAGCTAAAATTAAAGCTCAATTAAATGTTTTGGTGATGTACTCAGAACTCTGTGTCCATCTTCTGTAACCAACACCAAATCTTCTATTCTAACTCCACCATATTCAGCTATGTATATACCCGGTTCGTCAGTAACAACCATGTTGGCTTCAAGTATTCTCTCACCCATTGGTGACAATCTTGGCTCTTCATGAACTGCTAGTCCCACACCATGACCTAAACCGTGACCGAAATTTTCGCCAAAGCCTGCCGCTGTAATGATATCTCTCGCAACTTTGTCTACATCCTTGCCTACTATTCCCGGTTTTATCTGTTCTAAAGCCTTTTGCTGTGCCTCTAAAACTGTGTTGTATATTTTCTTTTGCTTTTCATCTGCTTTACCAACAAATACCGTTCTTGTCATATCAGAACAATATCCATTATATACACAACCAAAGTCAAGAGTCAAGAACTCTCCATTATTAATTACCTTCTGGGAAAAAACTCCATGAGGCAAAGAAGATCTCACTCCGGAAGCAACAATAGAATCAAAAGACATTTCAGTTGCTCCATGCTTCTTACAGAAATATTCAAGCTCAACAGCAACATCTATTTCCTTTATCCCCGGCTTTATAAATCCAAGAATGTGTGTAAAAGCATCGTCTGCAATCGCAGCAGCTTTTGCAATGTTTTCTATCTCCTCAGGATCCTTATACAGTCTTAGTTCATCAAGCATACCCTTCAGTGATACAAGTTCTACACTTTCTAAATTCGTTTTTAGGTTTTCGTAGAAAGAAACGGTCATAAAGCTCTCTTCTATACCTAATGCTTTTATTTGATTGCTCAATATTGTTTCTTTCAGCTGATCAAATAATGAACTACCATGTATAATTACTTCAAAGCCTTTGCACTGCTGCTGTGCCTGATCTCTGTACCTGAAATCTGTAACAAAATATGCTTTATCAGCAGTTACAATAACATAACCTGTAGAACCAGTGAAACCACTGATATATCTTCTATTTTCCTTTGAATAAATAAAAGCTGCGGGTAAATTGCTGTTGGCTAGTCTTTCTCTTAATTTGGCTAATCTCTTTTCCATTTTAATTAAACCCCCTTCGAATACTGTTTCAAAGCCTCCAAGGCATAAATATAACCCATGTAGCCCAATCCGCTTATTAGACCGATGCATACGTCACTTATAACGGATTTTCTTCTAAATTGTTCTCTTTTATAAATATTCGAAATATGTACTTCTATAACCGGTAAGCATACAGCTTCTATAGCATCTCTTATTGCATAGCTGTAGTGCGTATAAGCACCTGGATTAATAATAATCCCTGAGTACTCGCCGAAGGCATTTTGAATGCAGTCAATCAATTCGCCTTCAATATTTGATTGAAAAAAATCTACTTCTTGGTTGTTTTTTTCTGCGACTTTTGAAATTTCTTGATTAATTTCCTGTAGGGTTTTCATGCCGTACATAGAGGTATCTCTAATACCCAGCATATTTAAATTAGGACCATTAATTACCATTATTTTTGACATTTAATTACCTCTTTGCCTGATTTACATCATTATAATAATATCATATATTTTCCAATATGAATAGACAATCATCTTTAATTTTATGATAAATGCTCTTTAATTTGACAGCATCCTCTGCCATGGTACCAGCTGTTTCAGCTATGAGTGTTCCTTCTATTTTATACTCTGCAAGGCATTCTGCCAAAAACTGAAAATCAGGTCCGAATTGCTTGTCTTCAAAGGTCCAGTGCTTTTTTTCTCCACCTTTTTCAGTATATTC
>JAQSYB010000029.1 GCA_029256365.1 Clostridia bacterium | reverse complement strand
TCTTTGGATCGTTCATCCGCTATAACATAGCAGTTCGTTGTAAATTTCCCTAGTGGTAATTTTTCAAACAATGTTATACCTCCTACACACAATGATGTTTCCTATATAATCTTCTCACTATCAACTATCAACGTAACTGGTCCATCATTTATGATATTCACCTTCATATCAGCTTGAAATACGCCAGTCTCGGTTTTTACATTTTGTGCCTTGCAAAGCTTAACGAAATCATTATATAGTTCATCTGCTTTTTCAGGCTTTGCTGCTGCCATATAATTTGGTCTGCGGCCTTTTCTACAATCTCCATAAATTGTAAACTGGGAAACCACCAGCAGCTCACCTTTTATATCAAGCAATGAGAAATTCATCTTACCTTCTTCATCATCGAATACTCTTAAATTTAGAATCTTCTCTGACATATATGCTGCATCTTCATTGGTATCGTTTTCGCTCACTCCAAGAAGCACTACAAGTCCTTTGGATATGCTGCCCACTATATTTCCGTCAATTTCTACACTTCCGTTTGCTACTCTTTGAACAACTGCTCTCATAGCTCCTCCTTATAAATACAATACTTATTTTTCCTTCTTATTGTTTAGATCTGAATACATCAACTATGCCTTCGATCCTTTTAAACTTTTTAATTAGTTTGTTTAACTGTTCCACATCATTTATTTCCAAAATAAAGTTGATGATTGCCATACGATCTTTACTGGTCCTTGAATAAAAGGAATGTATATTAATTTTGCTTTCATCAATAATTGTTGTAATCTCTGCAAGCAATCCCTTTCTATCATATGCACGTATCTCTACATCTGCATTATAGGAAACCTTTGCTTCGGTATGCCATTCAACATCTATCAGGCGCTCTGCCTGCTGCAAAAATTCATTTGCATTCGGGCAGTTTTTTCGATGCACCGAAACACCTCTGCCTTTTGTAATAAAGCCAAAAACATCATCTCCCGGTACGGGATTGCAGCATCGTGCAAATCGTATCATGACATTATCAATGCCTTTCACCTTTATACCTGTGGTGTTTGGTTTCTTGCGTACGATTTCTGGCTTCTGCAGCTTTTCTTCTAGCTCGGCAAGAATGTCCCTGTCCTCTGGTTTAACAAGCTTTTTATACTCATCCTTTAGTCTATTTAATATAAGGTTAGGTGTAATGCCGCCATAGCCCAATGATGCGTATAAGTCTTCTACGCTGTGCAGGCTGTATTTTTTATATATTATATCCAGCAGCTCAGTTTTTAATATGCTGGATGGTGCGACTCCATGTCTTTTACACTCTTTTTCTAACAGCTCTCTGCCCTTTTGAATGTTCTCATCTCTTTTTTCTTTCTTAAACCATTGTTTTATCTTATTCTTGGTATGATTGCTTTTCGCAATCTTCAACCAATCTCTACTAGGTCCATTGGCATTGGCAGAGGTAATAACCTCTACGATATCACCATTTTGAAGCTTATAATCAATGGTGACGATTCTACCGTTTATTTTGGCACCTACGCATTTATTTCCAATTTGACTGTGTATTTTATATGCAAAGTCAATGGGGGTAGAGTCAACCGGCAGGTCTATTACATCCCCCTTTGGAGTGAAGACGTATACCTCGTCCACAAGCAAATCAATCTTTAGAGTTTCCATGAACTCCTTGGTATCTTTGATTTCATTTTGCCACTCCAACATTTGTCTAAGCCACTTTAGCTTTGCATCAAAGTCATTTTGGCTATCCTTACCCTCTTTATACTTCCAGTGAGCAGCAATACCAAACTCAGAAGTTCTATGCATCTCCCAAGTTCGAATCTGCACTTCGAAGGGTTGTCCATCCGGACCTATAACCGTTGTATGTAAAGATTGATACATATTAGGCTTTGGCATGGCAATATAATCCTTAAATCTACCGGGAATAGGCTTCCAAAGAGTATGTACGATTCCCAATGCTCCATAACAATCCTTTACTGTCTCTACGATGATACGAACGGCTGTCATGTCAAATATCTGATCAAAGGATTTTCCTTGAAAATACATTTTTCGATAAATACTATAAAAGCTTTTGGGTCTGCCCTCAATATGAGCCTCTATTCCAACCTCTTGAATTTTCTCTGTTAGCTGTTCAATAACTATATTGATATATTCTTCTCGTTCCTGTCTCTTCTTGGCTACCTTTTCTACCAATTCATAATAGCCCTGTGGTTCAAGATATCTGAGTGCCAAGTCTTCCATTTCCCATTTGATCTTAGATATTCCAAGTCGATGAGCAATTGGCGCATAGATATCCATTGTTTCTGCTGCTTTTTCTCTCTGCTTCTTTTCACTCATATGCCTTAAGGTTCTCATATTATGAAGACGATCAGCAAGCTTTATTATAATAACTCTGATGTCCTTTGCCATAGCAATAAACATTTTTCTCAGATTTTCTGCTTGTAAATCTTCCTTAGTCGTGTATTCAAGCTTTCCTAGCTTTGTAACCCCATCAACAAGCATAGCAACTTCTTCACCAAAATCATTCTTAATATCATCATAAGAAAATTTTGTATCTTCAATCACATCATGTAAAATAGCTGCTGCTATTGTCACATTGTCCATATTCAGATCAGCCAATATCATTGCAACTTCCAAAGGATGTGAGATATAAGCATCTCCCGATTGTCTCATTTGCCCTTCATGGGCGCTTTGCGCAAAGCTATAAGCCTTTTCAATGATAGCAGTACTATCTATAGAATTATATTTTTTAATTTTACTTAACAGCATATCCAGCATAATTTACACCAACTTTATGTATTCTATCTTTTTTGCATTAATATTTAACTAAAATATTTATAATTCATTCGTTTTCACTTTAGTAAGATACTAATATTGAGAAAATAGCTGGGTATCCAGCTATTTTCTCAATTTAGTTTTATTTATATTCTACTATAGAATCCGTTTTGTAGCCCTTTAATGTATCCTTACCATTTAAAAAGGCGAGTTCAATTAAAAATCCAATATGTACAACTTCACCGCCAAGACTCTCTACAAGCTTAGCCGCAGCGAGTATAGTCCCCCCAGTAGCCAATAAGTCATCTACCAAAGCAACCTTCATACCTTTTGTAATGGCATCCTTATGTATTTCTAAGGCATCTGTGCCATATTCCAAGGCATATTCATGCTTTACAGTCTCTCCTGGCAGCTTTCCTGGTTTACGCACGGGTACAAAGCCAATGCCTAGCTCATAAGCTACAGGTGCTCCAAATAAAAAACCTCTAGCCTCTGGCCCTACGATGACATCTACGTTTAGTGGTTTGATTTTCTCAGCGAGTTCTTTTATAGCAGCTTTATAAGCTTCTCCATCCTTAATAAGTGTCGTTACATCCTTAAAGCTGATACCTTCCTTTGGAAAATCTTCAATTACCCTAATATACTTTTCAAAATTCATATTCAACAATACCCCCATATTCAGTTCTTATTTATCTTTATATCCTTAATAATTAATTGTACAGTTTCATTATTATTCCACTGATTTATATCCATACAACATATTATATCAATTTTTTTACAACTTGATAATACATTATATAAATTTCCCATATTAAAAGCAATTGCCTTTACACTGTTACTGCCATCATACAGATTTAATGATAGGTGCTTACCACTTGTTCCTACAAGCTTTCTGTCCAATACCTCGAGATTCCTGCAAACAAAATTAGGGTTTGGATTGCCCATTCCAAAGGGCTCTAAATTCTTAAGCAGTTTTGCAGTTTGCAGGTTGATATCTTTGTGCTCAAGCTTATAATCGACAAGAATCTCAGGCAAAAGTTCTTTTTCTTGCAGCATTTCCCCTGCAATATCATTAATCCTTTTTCTAAGCACATCAATATTCTCTGGTTTTATTGACAAGCCTGCTGCCATTTCATGACCTCCAAACTTTTCAAAGAGATCACTGCATTTACTCATGGCCTCATATAAATTAAATCCGCTCATACTTCGTGCGGAGCCTTTCCCAATTTCATCGCCTCTAGCGATTAATATTGCTGGCTTACTGAATTGATCAACTATTCTAGAAGCAACAATTCCAATCACGCCGGGATGCCAATCTGAATGGTCCAGTACTATTATTCTACAGTTTTCTAAATCATACTCAGTAGTCAGCTTTGTGATTGCTTGCTCCAATATTGCTGCCTCGATACGCTGTCTCTCACCATTTTCACGCTCCAATTCTTCAGCGATCTCATAAGCAAGGGCTTCATCTTCTGTAGTTAAAAGCTCTACGCAGCGTGAGGCATCAGCCAATCGCCCTGCCGCATTAATACGCGGTGCGATTACAAAGGCAATATTATAGGAGCTAATTTGTTTGTCTTTTAGCCCACTTACATCAATTAGTGCTTTTAGCCCAATATTTTTAGTATTCATGAGCCTTTCCAAGCCATTTTTCACTATAATTCTGTTTTCATCCAGCAGCGGTACTACATCTGCGATAGTACCTATTGCGGCAATATCCAATACCTCATACAATAGCTCGCTATAACCTATACTATCAGTTACTGCTTGCATAAGCTTAAAGGCAACACCTACTCCAGCCAGTTCCTTGAACGGATAGCCATTGTCTTGTCGGTGGGGATTTACAACTGCAAGGGCATCAGGAAGCTGTTCTCCACATTCATGATGATCTGTTATGATAATCTCCATGCCGCTCTGCTTTACTGTCTCTACAACATCTACAGATCTAATTCCACAGTCTACAGTTACGATTAGATTTACTCCCATTTCTGCTATATGTGCAACTGCATCGTCATTCAGACCATAGCCCTCCTCGGCTCTCACTGGGATGTAATGTACTACATCTGCATCCAGCCTCCGTAATGTATTGATACAAAGTGCAGTAGAAGTCACTCCATCTACATCATAGTCGCCATAAATACAGATTCTTTCATTTTCTTCAATTGCAGCAAGTATCCGATCTACTGCCTTTTCCATGTCTGATAATAAATAAGGATCATACAAATCATTCAAATCTGCTTTCACAAAACGATTGGCTTCCTCAATATTTTCTATTCCCCTATTGATTAAGGTTCTAGCCAACATTTCATTTATATTGAACTGCTCTTTTAGTCCTTCAGCCAAATCATAGTTCTTATTGTATGCAACCCATTTTTTCCTCACAATGCCACCATTATTACTTTCTTATATATTTATTACAATATAGCTTTAATATATAGTTTTTTAAGAAGGTATTCAATAAGATATTGAAATTTACTTTAGAAAAAAAAACAAGGTAACTGCTTTAACAGTTACCTTGCAGCATTTTAACGGCTAGCAGCCGGATTGAACTTCTTTCTAAGGATAACCCATAGCGGGCTGGCTATAAATATAGATGAGTAAGTTCCAGCAACAACCCCAACTATTAGTGGAAGTGCGAAATCTTTAATCGCAGGAACACCGAATACATATAAGGCAACTATTGTAAGTAAAGTCGTAAAAGATGTATTGATTGATCTTGCAATTGTTGAACTGGTACTTTGATTCACAAGCTCAATATCGGTGATCTTCTTGTTATTCTTTAAATTTTCTCTCACTCTATCAAATACAACGATTGTATCGTTGATGGAATAACCAACTATCGTTAAGATGGCTGCAATAAATGTAACATTTACTGGAATTTGAAGCACTGTATAGACAACCAGCATAATTCCAACGTCATGAACCAATGCTAAGACTGCAGCTAAACCAAACTTCCATTCAAATCTTAAGGATATATATAAAAGTATTCCAATGATAGCAAACAGCAATGCCATTACAGCTTGCCTTTTTAATTCATTTCCTATGACAGGTCCGATGGATTCAAACTGTACATTTGTCTGCTCAATACCGAACATTTCTTTGAAGTCATTATAAACAGCGACCTGCTGATCATGATTCAAATAAATCTTTGTCTTGATCATGGCCAATTCTTTATTGGCACCACCATATGTAACAATCGCTTCTTTATCAAATTTATCCGCAATCGCTCTTATTTCTTCTACTGTGAAGGCTTTTGGGATTTCAGCAGTGATTGACGTACCACCGGTAAAATCGATGCCATAGTTAAGACCGCCTACAATAAATGAGAAAATAAGTCCTAATAAGAGTATGGCAATTGATAATCCAAACCATGTTTTTCTATATTTCATAAAATCATAAATCTTCATTTGCTTTCCTCCTATGCTCCAAAATATTTGGTATTCTTAACAATTCCACCTTTAACAAGCAGCTTGATAAGGTATCTAGTAATCACTATTGCAGTAAACATACTTGACAATATACCTATTGATAATGTTACTGCGAAGCCCTTTATAGGACCAGTACCGAAGTAGAATAATATTCCTGCTGCCAATAGTGTAGTAATGTTAGAATCGAATATTGTAAGGAAAGCTCTTCTGAAGCCAGAATCAATCGCGGCTCTTAAAGTTTTACCTATTTTTAATTCTTCTTTAATTCTTTCGAATATGATTACATTGGCGTCAACAGCCATACCAACCGAAAGTATAATACCCGCTATACCAGGTAGTGTTAATGTTGCATTCATTCCTGCCAAAATACCAAGTACTATTATTGTATAAAGCACCAAGGATATCACTGATACAAATCCTGGCAGTCTGTAATAGATTATCATAAACAGCATAACCAGCATAATGCCTATTCCACCAGCCATAATACTTCTATTAAAGGAGTTTGCACCTAGTTGTGGTCCAACTAAAGTTTGCTGCATTACTTCCAATTCAACAGGAAGTGCACCCGCTCTTATAAGTGTTGCAAGATCAAGGGCTTCTTCTCTTGTGCTATTGCCTGTAATTTCAGCTTTTCCATCACCGATTACAACTTGAACAACAGGATTAGAAATCAAATTGTTGTCGAGGTAAATTCCAATTGGCTTACCAATATTATTTTTTGTTCCTTCTGCAAACTTTTTTGTGCCTTCTGACTTAAGCTCAAATGCTACTACATAAGTCTGCCCTAATTCACCGGACATTACTGCATTTGCCTTATCTATATCTGCACCTGTTATAATAACATTGCCATCTTCATCCTTAAATTCGAGCTTCGCTGTTTGTCCAATAATTTCGATTGCTCTTTGTGGATCTTGAATTTCAGGCAATTGTACTTCTATTCTATTTGTACCTTGTCTGTTTATCGTAGGCTCAGCTACTCCAAGGGAGTCAACACGCTCTCTTATCGTTGCAACTGCTCTTTCCATTTTTTCATCATTTAAAGGATCTGTAGGTTCATCTTTGGCTTGCAGCAACACTGTTGCCCCACCCCGTAAGTCCAATCCCAGCTTTATTACATCCTTTAATGGGACAATATCGTACTTGCCCAATGGCAATCCGAATGCTGCTACATATGCCGCAAAAGCAATTAGTAAAACCAGTACTGTAAATATGCCTATACTTTTGGATTTCATTTGTAAACTCCCCCTTTTATTATTTCACAAAGGTTATTATATAACTTTTGTAAGACATAGTCAACGCAAGGAAACAAGCGAAAACCTGCCTATTGTATCTAATTTTAGCTTTGTAAGGTATTTGACTACCGTAGTAGCATTTGTCATTTACTGCAAAATATACTATTTGGCTTATTTATACTCTTTTGATAATGACACATAGCCTGCAACAGAATTCTTAATGCCTTCAATTTCTGTTTCACTTAATTGTCTTATTACCTTAGCTGGGCTGCCCATAACCAGGGAGCCCTCTGGTATTTGTTTTCCCGAAGTAACCAATGAGTTAGCCCCTATAATACAGTTGCCCTCAATTACTACACCATCCAATATAGTCGAGCCCATTCCAATGATGCAATTGCTGCCAATGCTGCAGCCATGTATAATCGCATTGTGGCCTATGGTTACATTATCAGAAACTGTAACTGCAGAATCGTGATCGCAATGAACCACGCTGCCATCCTGTATATTTACATTCTTGCCAATATTGATTTCATTTACGTCTGCTCTTATCACTACATTAAACCAAATGCTAGAATTCTCTTCCACTGTACATCTGCCTATTATTGTACTATTTGGTGCCACAAAGGCATTGTGCGCTATTTTGGGGCTATGGTTTTTGTATTGAATAATCATTTATATCCTCCTTTGTAATAAAAGTCTCGGCCCATCAAGGGCCTTCGCCTTTTGCCTTGATTTGCTTCGCAAATGGCTATAATAAATCAGAGTCTACTGCCTCTGAATGAACCGTTTTTGTATTTATTTCACACCTAGGCATGTTTTATTCAGAAAAAGCTTCTTACAACATTTAAAGCAGTAACAAAATTATTGCTACTGCTTCATGTTTAAAAATATTTAAATTACAGCGTAACCTTACGTGTCTCAGCCTTATGTACTCTGCCGTTCTCAACGTTCTCACATTTTTGGTTTGCAACAGTGCAGGATGTTTTGCACGCTGATTGACAGGAGTTTTGGCATTCTCCGCAGCCGCCCTTAATTGAGCTATCGCTTAATGTTCTGTTGTTTAATGTCATTATATGCTTCATTCTATATCCTCCTCCTAACATTTTACTTTAGAATTATACCACATTAAATTTGGCTAGGAAAGATATTTTTGCCACCTTTAGTTTAAATTTACTCCTATGATGCCACCTATTGCTCCAACTACTGCGGCTACAAGCAGTTTTGCTATTAGGTATATGTCCATTGTAAATACTTGACCCAAAGCCATTCCGAAGGGAACCAAAAGAATTGTGAAAATTAAACCCAGAATAGCCCCAAACAGCCAGCCTCTATGTCTTGTTTTTTTGCCGCCATATGCACTGGCGATGGCAATACTGATAATGAGTATCGTCTGTGTTACCTTTGACATAGTAGCATCAGAAATAGATGTAAAGGACAGTATCAATGCATAGAGCAGAATCATAACAAAGGATATTATTAGGCAAACCAAAAGTGATTTTAGCATAACCATATATGTATTGCTTTTTACGCCCTCATCTTGTGTAGCAGTGGAGTATTTATTTGACCAATTGACCTTACGAGTTTTCATGTGGCAACCCCCTTACTAAAATATACAAACCATTTTGTAAAAATCTATTCTGTACAAGGGGGATTTATGCTATATTTACACATAAAAAAGAAAAGTAACTTGAAATCAAGTTACTTTTTGTCTTCTATCTTTCCGATTGCCCAGCGAGCAATTTTTAACTTTACTTTATCTGCTCCAACTTCTATTGTTAGAACATCTTCTTTTTGGCTTACTACCTTACCGTATATGCCGCCGATTGTGAGTATTTCATCACCATCCTGCACATTACTTCTCATAGCCTTCGTTTCTTTTTCTCTCTTTTGCTGTGGTCTGATCATGATAAACCACAATGCTGCCAATACAACTACATATGGTAATGCCATTGTAACGATTGCTGTAATTTGTTGCATGCTTTTCCCCCCTTGCTGCTTTAATATTATTAGTATTCCATATTTGTGCTTAAAATCCTTCTATTTTTATTTATTATATCCATATTTTATAAAAAATTCATTTCTAAAGTCTCTTAGCCTGTCTTCTGAGATTGCTTTTCTAACATCTGCCATAAGATTCTGAAGGAAGCGAAGATTATGTATGGATGTAAGCCTTCCTCCTAAAATTTCACCAGCCTTTATCAGATGTCTAATATAAGCTCTAGAGAAGTTTTTGCATGCATAGCAGTCACATTCTTCATCCATAGGAAGGAAATCTTCTGCATATTCAGCATTTCTTACTACAAGTTTTCCTCTTGATGTCATCACTGTACCATTTCTTGCAATCCTGGTAGGCAACACACAATCAAACATGTCTATTCCTCTAATGGCACCATCTATCAACGCATCTGGACTTCCTACCCCCATTAGATATCTTGGTTTATCCTTTGGAAGCTCTGGAACAGTATATTCCAATACTTCGTTCATGATATCCTTTGGTTCTCCAACACTTAGACCTCCCACTGCATAGCCTGGAAGTTCTACTTCAACTGTTCTTCTAGCACTTTCTATTCTAAGATCCTTGTAAGTACTGCCCTGAACAATTCCAAACAACGCTTGTTTTTCAGCGTTCTTATGCGCATCCTTGCAGCGTTTCAGCCATCGTATGGTTCTCTCCATAGAGTTCTTTGCATAATCCCAGTCGCAGGGATATGGTGCACATTCATCAAAAGCCATCATAATATCAGCCCCTAATGAATTCTCAATTTCCATTACATATTCTGGGGTAAAAAAGTGCTTCGTTCCATCTAAATGAGATTTAAACTCTACACCTTCCTCTTTTATCTTTCTCAACTCATTTAAGCTAAACACCTGAAAGCCGCCGCTGTCAGTAAGAATTGGTCTATCCCAATTCATAAAGCCATGAAGCCCGCCTGCTTTTTCAATAAGCTTATGTCCTGGTCTAATATAAAGATGATAGGTATTGCTTAATATAATCTGAGCTCCGATTTCCTTCAGCTCATTGGGTGCCATTGCTTTTACAGTAGCTTGTGTCCCTACTGGCATAAATGTTGGCGTATCTATAATTCCATGAGGTGTATGAACACGCCCTAGTCGTGCACCGGTTTGTTTGCATTCTTTTATAAATTCATATTTAACTGCCAAAAAAAAACCTCCAATTGTTTTATCCTTCGTTTAATTTGATTGATACCTTTTCAATTACTCCCTGTTTAATCCTTAATATACGTATTTTAATATTATCTAGTTTGATCTCCATGCCTTCATATAGATAAATATCTGATTGATGTGCAAGATTGTACACCACGCCGCCTATTGTATTGCCCAGTTCTTCTGGAATATGAATTCTCAGAAGCTCATTGATAGCCTGTACTGTGGTGGCCGCAGAAAACTTATGTCCCGTGTCATTTCCGCTGTTGATATCCTTTACAAATAAATACTTTCTAATGGCGAAAATTGCCGCTATAGCTACAATTCCTATCATGAAGTCAACCATTCCCTGGTTGCCGATAAGCAGCTTTCTAGCTACTGCATACAGAAGTACCTCAATAACACTGCTAGGTGAATGATAAACCAACATCACAACTAGCTCTACACCAACTACCATTAAAAGCACATGCCCCATGAAGCTTTGAAGTACTTCATAAGTATCAATAGGGTTCGTAGTAAGTATCATCCCTAGATATTTAATCAAATCTACCATTCCAACGATTACTGATAATATAATAAACAAAGCCAGTATGAATTCTAAGAAATGAGTAAGCTTTTTTATCCTAGACTTTATTTTCTCAAAGAACATATAAGACCTCCTAATTAAATAATAAACATCGCATCACCAAAACTAAAAAATCTGTATTTCTCTTTCACAGCTTCATCGTATGCATTCAATACATTCTCCCTGCCTGCTAAAGCACTAACTAGCATAACAAGGGTAGATTCTGGCAAATGAAAGTTTGTGATTAACCCATCTATTACTTTAAATTGATAGCCAGGATAGATAAAAATATCTGTCCATCCGCTTCCTGGATTTACGATGCCACCCTCTGTTGAAATGGATTCTATCGTTCTTGTAGAGGTGGTGCCAACACTAATAATTCTTCCGCCTTCAGCCTTCGT
>JAQSYB010000028.1 GCA_029256365.1 Clostridia bacterium | reverse complement strand
TGCTGAAGTCTTTAAATAAACTCATCTTTCCACCTCCAACATCGTAGATTATTTACTTAGCAAATCTTTTGCAACTGCCATAGCCTTATTTACACCTTCAGTAACAGCTTTTGATGTAATTGTAGAACCTGCTATTGCAGATATTTCATTTTCCTTTGGAGTGCCACTTTTTATTACACTAATTTGGCTATCCCAAGTCTTGTTCTTGTATTGGTCGCTAAAAGCCGGTTTTTCTGCATTTTTACCCAATCCAGGTGTTTCATTGTTTGTACCAATTTTAATACCTTGAACTGTACCATTTGCATCAACACCGACAATCATTTCAATCGCGCCGCCATAACCCTTGGGTGCTACCATAACAGTATAACCTGAAAGGCTGCCTCCTGTTTTTGCTTCATAAACATCTCTAACTATGCTGTAATCAGGGTTTGCTTTGATTTCTGCCAACTTAGTCTCATCAAGCTTCGTAAATTCATCTGATGCTGGAAGTACTATTTGTCTTGCTTCATTATTGGCTTTCTCTATCTGTGCAGCTATTTTCTCAAAAGTAACTTCATTTGTAAAACCTAAAAGCACAGCTGCAATCGCACAAACAATGAAAAGTACGCCAGATAATCTAATATAATCACGCACTCTTCTTCACCTCCCCAAACTTTCTTGGTAAAGTAAATCTGTCAATTAGAGGCGTTGCAATATTCATAAGCAATATTGAATAGGATACGCCTTCTGGATATCCGCCAAAGAACCTGATAACTGAAGTTAAGAATCCACAACCTATGGCAAATATGATTTGACCCTTTGCAGTCATAGGTGAAGATGAATAATCAGTCGCCATAAAGATGGCACCTAGGAATAAACCGCCTGCAAATACATGATATGGCACGTAGGATAAATCAAATCCGCTGAACATAAATGCGAAAACTCCTACAGTCGCAATGTATATAACAGGTATTCTATAGCTTATTACCTTTCTATAAAGTAGGTAAAGTCCGCCAATTAAAAGCGCCAAAGCTGAAGTTTCACCTATACAGCCTCCAACATTTCCTACAAATAAATCCATTACATTTGGCAAAACTACATTAACTGCTTCTGTTCCTTTGATTAGTGCCAAAGGTGTTGCTGTTGTTACTGCATCAACGCCTGGTGTTACCCATGCTGTCATATCAACTGGCCATGATGCCAAAAGCATAGCTCTTGCAGCCAAAGCTGGGTTAATGAAATTATGTCCCACTCCGCCAAAGCACTGCTTAACGATTACTATTGCAAATATCGCACCGATTGCTACCATCCATAATGGCAAAGTAGACGGAACGTTAAATGCTATTAACATACCTGTTACAACAGCACTGAAGTCTTTTACAGTTACAGGTCTTTTCATTACCTTCTGCATGACTACTTCGGATGCAACTGCAAAAACTACAGCTACAATTGTCATCATTAATGCTCTTAACCCAAAAAACCAGATGCCTGAAAAAAGAGCAGGTAATAGTGCAATTGCAACATCCATCATAATTCGTTGAGTAGACTCACCTGATCTTATGTGAGGTGAGGATGATACTAAAAATCTACCGTTTTCCAACTTTTTACCCCCCTATTACTTAGCTTGAGCTTTCCTGCGTTTCGCTAAAATTTCCCTTTTCGCTAGTCTTATGGATTCAACCAATGGTCTCTTGGCAGGACAGACAAAGGAACAACTGCCGCATTCGATACAATCCATAGCATGCAAACCTTCAGCTTGATCATAATTATCAAGCAAAGCGTGAGCACTTAAACCAGCAGGCATAAGATTGATTGGACAAACATCTACACATTTGCCGCATCTTATACAGTTTGATGATTCTGGTAATCTAGCTTCTTCTTCACTCAATACCAATATACCGGAAGTACCTTTAATAACAGGAATATCAATATGAAATTGTGCTATACCCATCATTGGACCACCTGCAATAATTTTTTGTGGATTACCTTTAAAACCACCGCATTGATCTACTACTTCTCTAAAGTTTGTCCCAATCTTTACAAGCAGGTTCTTAGGATTGTTAATTCCTGCACCTGTTATTGTCACAATTCTTTCTACCAGCGGCATACCAGTCTTTATAGCTTTTGCCACTGCCGCAGCTGTACCAACGTTGTTTACCACTACGCCTGCATCAGCTGGCAATCCGCCTGATGGCACTTCTCTGCCTGTACATGCATTTATAAGCTGCTTTTCAGCACCTTGTGGATACTTCGCATGCAATACAACTACTTCAATTCCAGCTTTACCCTGGGCTGCCTTTTGCATTACTTCAATGGCATCCACTTTGTTGTCTTCAATACCGATATAACCCTTAGATACATTTAATACCTTCATAAATGCTTGAAGTCCTAAAACTACATCCTCTGGATTCTCTAGCATTAACCTGTGATCCGCTGTCAAATAAGGCTCACACTCTGCACCATTTAGAATAACTGTATCTACATTCTTTTCAGGTGGTGGTGCTAGCTTAACATGAGTAGGAAATGCTGCTCCACCCATACCTACTATACCAGCTTCTTTAATAATATTCTTGATGTCGTCTGCTGATAGAGCTTCCAAGCTTCCCTTTGATGTAACACTTTCATGTATTGTATCCTGCATATCGGATTCAATCACAACACACGTAACCTTTGTTCCACCGCTGTACATTCTTGGTTCTATAGCAGTAACCTTTCCAGATACACTAGAATGTACTGGAACGGATACGAAGCCCTTAGCTTCTCCAATCTTTTGTCCTACCTTGACCTCATCCCCGACTGCGACTATTGGATCACATGGTGCTCCAATATGCTGTTGCATCGGAATTACAACTGTTTTAGGTGCATTGGCTTTTTCAAGAGCCAGCTTTTCAGTTGCCTTTTTGCTATGCGGTGGATGAGTTCCGCCTTTAAATGTCAGTTTCTTCATGCTCAATATGCTCACCCCTTGTAAAATATGAGTTTTTTAGTGCAGTGCTTTACTTCTGCTGTTGTAAGATGCATAGGAAAACCTAAATTTCATAAAACAAATTCAAGCTTATGCATTTTACGAAAGGCTATCTTAGGTGTCAAATGTGAATAGAAGCCTTCTATTTGTACATTATAAATAAATGTAAAAATAATAAAAATAACTGAGTTTTATTTCAACCCAATTAGATTTTATTCGACATCATAAAAAAAAATCCTGTATACAATCTTAGTTTATTATTTAACAATAGTCCTCTAAATGTGATAAATTCTAGCCTTTCCGTATATTTCATCCATCAATTTCCATTACAATGGATATTATTTTTCATATCGTAAATAATATACATGAGGTGAAATTTGCATGATAATAATATACAACTGCTATGGAGGAACGCATTCATCTATATTAACATCTTCAGTCCATTTAGGTATTCTTCCTTCTGATAGTATACCATCAAAACAGGAGCTGTTAAACACAAAATACTTTAATAAACTGAGATACAAAGATATGGGAACTCTAATATTCCATGGAGTAGATGAATACGGTAATAAAGTATATACCATAGGCAGAGGAACGTCAAGGGCGCTCATACCGGCTATGAGAAATCTAACTATGGAAATGCATAAGTTATATCATGTAAATGAGGGTTTTGCTTATGTAAATACATCTGGAACTGTGCCTCTTCCTATGACCTTTGGAGGTTTTTTCTCAAGAGGGCTAAAAATTGATTTTATTGGTGTGCCTCTTTTGGTAATGGGCGCACAGCGTTCATATATGAATATGGTAAATTTGGCGCAAAAAACAAAGCAGTTGTGCTTAGAAAAACCCGACAACTGCTTTATTATTGATATGAATGAAAAAGGTCAGATCAGCACTTACAACTGCTGATTTGACCTCTCATTTTTAAGCTTTAATAATTGCACCAAATGGACATTTTTCTAAACACACACCGCATTTCGCACATTTTTCGTGTTCAATGATATAAGGTGTTTTTGGCTTGCCGGATATTGCAGTAACTGGACACTGCTTCGCACAGATACCACAGCCCTTACATTTGTCTTCAATAATTGTGTATTTTGCCAAGCCTTGACAAACTCCTGCAGGACATTTTTTATCATAAATATGAGCTTCATACTCATCTCTAAAGTACTTTAAAGTTGAAAGTACTGGGTTTGGAGCTGTTTGACCAAGTCCGCAAAGAGCTGAATTCTTAATCGTATTTGCTAGAGTCTCAAGCTTTTCAATATCTCCCTCTTGACCCTTGCCCTCCACTATTTTTTCTAGAATATCTAGCATTCTCTTTGTACCTTCACGACATGGTGTACATTTTCCACAGGACTCATCAACTGTGAAGTCAAGGAAGAATCTCGCGATATCTACCATACAGTTGTCTTCATCCATTACGATAAGTCCGCCTGAGCCCATCATGGATCCCAAGGCTATTAAATTATCATAATCAATGGGAACATCAATATGCTCCATTGGGATACATCCACCGGAAGGTCCGCCAGTTTGTGCAGCTTTGAACTTCTTACCATTTGGTATACCGCCGCCAATTTCAAATATAACCTCTCTCATTGTAGTTCCCATTGGCACTTCAACAAGACCTGTATTATTTATTTTACCGCCAAGTGCGAATACCTTAGTACCCTTTGACTTTTCTGTACCCATAGCAGCAAACCATTCAGCACCATTGTTGATGATTTGTGGTATGTTTGCATAGGTTTCTACGTTGTTCAGTATTGTTGGTTTGCCAAACAAGCCTTTTACTGCTGGGAATGGAGGTCTTGGTCTTGGCATACCTCTCTCCCCTTCTATGGAAGCGATTAGTGCTGTTTCCTCTCCACATACAAAGGCACCTGCACCCAATCTTATTTCTAAATCAAAATTAAAATCTGTACCCATTATATTTTGGCCTAGAAGTCCATATTCTCTTGCCTGACTAATGGCGATTGCCAATCTCTTAACCGCTATTGGGTACTCTGCTCTTACATAAACATATCCTTGGCTTGAACCGATTGCATATGCCGCAATTGTCATCGCTTCTATAACAGCATGAGGGTCTCCCTCTAGTACGCTTCTGTCCATGAAGGCACCTGGGTCACCTTCATCAGCATTGCAAAGTACATACTTTTGATCAGCTTGTGATTTTGCTGCAAACTCCCATTTTGTACCTGTAGGGAATCCACCGCCGCCTCTTCCTCTTAGTCCAGACTTTTTAATGGTGTCTATCACTTCAGTTGGCTTCATGCCTGTCAATACTTTTTCCAAAGCTTTGTAGCCGTCAAAAGCGATATACTCATCAATATTTTCAGGGTTAATAACCCCACAGTTTCTTAATGCAATTCTTACCTGCTTCTTGTAGAAATCAACATCATCAATTGACTTGATTGTATCATTTTCTATTGTTTCTGCATAAAGAAGTCTCTTTACAACTCTACCTTTGATTAAATGTTCATTTACTATTTCTTCTACATCCTCTGGTTTTACTAGGCTATAGAAGGACGCTTCAGGGTAAATTATAACTATTGGACCTAAAGCACATAGACCGAAACACCCTGTTCTCTCAACAACCACTTCATTTTCTAAGCCATGCTGCTTTAGTAATTCTTCAAAATTCTTCACGATTTGCTCTGAATTTGAGGATGTACATCCTGTACCCCTGCAAACCATAACATGTGAACGATACATTTCCATTTGTTTTACCTCCTAACAGAATTCAATATAAGACCCCATATGGTTTTATTTGTCTCCAGCACCGATCGTATACTCTTCAACGATCTTACCTTGCATCACATGCTCATTGATTATTCTTAAGGCTTTTGCATCTGTAACCTTCACATAGGTTACCTTATCTTCGCCTGGCTTATAAACTTCAACGATAGGCTCTAGTCTGCACATACCAATGCAGCCAGTTTGTGCAACTACAACATCAGCCAAATTGTTCTTCTTTACCTCATCCATTATGGACATAAGAACTGGTCTAGCTCCTGCTGCTATTCCGCATGTAGCCATACCTACTACAACCCTTGTACCTGTTCTATCTTTTCTGACATTGATTGTTTCCAAGGTTCTTTTTCTTATTTCCTCTAACTCTTTAAGAGTTTTCATTACAATACACCTCCGCGCAAATTACTTAAACCCTCATTTATATAACTTTTTATCCAATCCAATACGTCAGGCTCTGATAATGGAACTACTTCTCCAAGAGCCTGCCTTATTTCTCTGGTATCAAAGCAAAACTCCTCTTGGTTGATTATATGAATATAAACAAAGTTTATATTTTCAGCTCCAATTATTAGACTTATCATAGTATCGGTCATATTTCCCAGGGGAGCCCTGTCAATATGACTGTGCTTAAATGTGGCAATCAGCTTTGTTCCCACATTTTTTTGTGATTCAATCCTTAAATCTCCTTCACATCTTTGGCAGGCTGCCAACATAAGTGGAATACCCAGTCCAACTTTTCTACTGGTTCTACTTGTCACAAAAGGGTCCTTAACCTTATCCACTTGCTTTTCATCCATACCATATCCATTGTCCTCAATGCTTATTGTTAATGTGTCCTGTGTTAAATTTTCGTCAACCGAAATTCTAACTAGGTCTGCATTGGCGGTTATGGAATTCTGCGCAAGATCCAGTATGTGAAGTGCTAGCTCTTTCATGATCTAACCTTGATATTTTTTTATAATATCAGTTACATCTTCCGGAACGATTTTACCGTATACATCTTCCCCCACAGTCATTACAGGTGCCAATCCGCAGCAACCAATACATCTTGTAGCTTCTAATGTAAACAATCCATCATCAGTGGTTTCACCAGCTGAAATTTTGATTTCCTTTTTGATTCTGTCAATAATTTCTTGCGCATTTTTTACATAGCATGCTGTACCAAGACAAACTCCAATTGTGTGCTTTCCTCTTGGCTTTAGTGTAAATCTTGAATAAAATGTTGCTACTCCGTATATTTCAGCCATTGATATATCTAGTTCTTCTGATATTCTTTTTTGAGCCTCCTCTGGAAGATAGCCAAAAAGTTCTTGAGTCTCATTTAGAACCGGCATCAATGCTCCCTGCTGGTTCTTATGCTCATTTATTATACTTTCCAACTTGCTCAGTTTTTCTTTGAATTCCATTTCAGTCATCAAAGAGTCCCCTCCTTACAATTTATCATAGTAATTATATATAATTGACAGAAATTTATCAATTAAATATTCAAGTTTATTGTAACACATATTTGAGAATTTTTTAACAAGTATTTTTTGTTTTATTACAATTTTTTTTATTTTCGCTCAAATTATTGCATTTTCGCCTATTTTGCCCAAATATTTATATTTTTCTGAATTTTCCGAGTATTAACGAGACTTTCTATCTTATTTTCTATTCCCCATGCAAGGCTTTAAAAAGTTGACTGGAACTGATATATTCCATATCTATAAAAACCTCTCTCTCGCTAATATCCCATAAATAATGTGCATCCGAAGAAGTCAGCAGCTTATATTTTTTTAAAAAAGGCATTTTGCTAAGCAAGCTTTCTACCGTTGTTTTCTTCGAAATCTCTATTATTTTCACCTCTAAATCAGCTGGTATAAAACCCAAGTTGGAAATGATGCTGTAAGATGTCCTATCTACATGGGCTGGAATACAAATGCCATCGTATTTCCTAACCAATTGAAATATTTCATTTACTGAGTAATTGCAGGAAGAAAGCAACAGCTTATCAACCTTCCCAATGATTTTATCAGAAGCATCCAATATTAACTGTCTTCCAAACAGATCCTCATTATTCAATATCTCTGGCAAGGATTCATAAATCAAAGCACCGAATTCCTGTGCCTGTTCTATTTTTTTGAATAAGCATATAAGATGCACTTCTTCCTTGCTTTGCACTTCAATACCCGGTATGACCATTAAGCCTTTGTTTTTGCCTGCATCCATAACAGCCTGCAAGTTTGCACAGCAGTTATGATCCGTAACAGCAATCAAGTCCAATCCCTTTAGCAAAGCCATGTTTACAATATTGTTTGGTGTCATATCCTCATCACCGCAAGGTGAAAGTGCTGTATGAATGTGCAAATCAACAGCAAACTCCATTTTACTTACCCAAACCCAATTTATTAAGCTCCACTGCGATATCATATGCATTCATGGATGTGCTTAAAATAGGAATACCTTCTTCCTCGGCTTTGATTAGAGCATCCTGGTCCATTTGTATATCCTCTGGTACAATGATGCAGCCTAAATCCAACAATGATGCAACCGCAACCACATTGGCATGAGACATTACTGTTATCCAAACATCATCTTTCTTAGCATGGGACATGACCCAGCTTAAGAGATCACAAATATATACTCCCTTCACTTCTCTATGGCTTTGATTTGCCCCTGCCAAAACCCTTGCGTTTATTTTTTCACAAATTTGATTGATCATATAGAGACCTCCTCTTAATTTGACTAAACCTTCTTCTTCTTGAAATTTTCCATGGTCTTTACGATGCATATAGATTTCTGGTTTTCACCCTTAACAATATCTTCTGCAAAAGCTCTACAGGTCGGTGCTCCACAAACTCCACAATCCAAACCTGGAAGATACTTCAATATTTCATTCATCATTTCCATCTTTTTCATTGATATTGCAATATCCTTATCCAGCTTCATAATAGCTCTTGGCTCTATAGGCTCAGTAATTCTAATATAGTTATCCTCATACATTTTAATATGAGCCTTCATCTCTTCATCGCTAATCTGTGCCATAGGCAAGTCTTTTGCCAGGCTGCGCATCATTGTTTTCGCTATATACGGGTTTTCTATGGTCAAAGGACCACCTATACAGCCCCCATCACATGCCAAGCCTTCGAAAAATTCCAAGCCCTCTAATCTGCCAGTTTCAATTTCTTCCAATACCTTTATTACTTCATTGATGCCGTCTACTGCGATATAGTTTTCTATTCCCAAAGCTTTAGACTGCCCACCAGTTATTGGCCACTCCATTGATTCTCTGGTGCTTTTTGTTATAATCTCTTCCGTAGTAGAGTTTAGATTTCTAAGGATGATACCATAAATCTCTTTCATGGAAATGGCGGCATCTATATAAGACTTCTCTATGCCCAAAGGATTTCTTATGCTCGTCACGCGGGCAGTACAAGGAGAAATAAAAACGACACCTATTTCTGAGATATCCAAACCCGTTTTCTTTGCTGCTTCGGTCTTCGCAATTCTTGCTGTTATTTCAATTGGGGTTTCAATATCAATAATATTAGGCAGCAGATCCGGGAAGCGAATCTGTATTAATCTTAATATAGCAGGGCAAGATGAGTTTATCAGAGGTCTTTCAATATTTCCTTCCTTTAATAACTTCTCTCTTGTCACTTGTGTAATGATTTCCGTACCTATATTGGCTTCATATATTTCATCAAAGCCGATATTTTTCAATGCACTAAGCATTGCATTGATTGTAACCTTACTTGCAAATTGTCCATATAACACCATAGATGGGATTGCAATTTTGTATTTAAATTTCTCTAAAACTGAAAGCTTATCCGTTATTGCATTTTTCGCATGGTTGGGACATATTCTAATGCATTCACCACAGTCAATACACTTTTCTCCTATTATTCTTGCTTTTCCATCCCGTAATCGAATTGCTTCCGTGGGACATACCTTCAGGCAACTGGTACAGCCTATGCACCTGTCCTCTTGAAGCACAACTGAATGAAAGTATTTGTTGTCCACGCCTTCACCTGCTTTCATATAAACATGATCATTGAAATCGTAGTACCTTTACCTAACTCTGACTCTACCTCAAATTTATCTGAGCACTTTTTCATGTTGGGTAAACCCATACCTGCACCAAAGCCCATTTCACGAACCTTATCACTGGCAGTGGAATAACCTGCTTGCATTGCCAACTCAATATTCGCAATGCCAGGACCCTTGTCTCTCGCTATGATTTTTATGCTGCTCGGATCCACCTCTAAGTCAATTTCTCCCCCAAGAGAGTGTATTACAATATTTATTTCTGCTTCATAAGTTGCTATTGCAATCCTTCTAATAATTGCCGCATCTATACCTAGCTGTCTCAGGATCTTTTTTATATTGCTGGAAGCCTCACCAGCCCTGTCAAAATCGTCCTTTTCAACATTGAAGTTGTACTGCATTACATCCATGACTATGCTTACTCCTTTAACAATCTATTTGTACTCCCAGAAGTCCTTTGCTGTATAGCTTTCCAGACGCGGTATACATCGTGTCATTTGTCAGCATAAGTATGATATTGTTTTCCATCGCTAGCTTTACCAATTCATGCTCAGGTTTTTTACCTCTCACAAATATAATCGCACTTAATTCTGCCATTTCTGCTGTTCTAATTACCTGATTGTTTGTAAGACCAGTCAATAGTACGGTTTTACCCTTTACATAAGCAAGAACATCGCTCATCAAATCTGACCCAAAACCATATTGCACTTCGCTATTTACCTGTTCTTCTCCACAAAGAATCTCAGCGCAGAGCAATTCCTTTATCTCACTTATTCTCATTTGGCAACCTCCTTATCCAATATTAAACAGAGAGCTTTTCATAAAACTTCATCAAAGCTTCTCCTTGATTCATTAAGCTGTTCTGCAAGCTATAATAATCATAGCTGCCACTTCCTTGAATCCGATCTACCAGTAACTCATTTATCAAATTTTCAAGTTTTTCCTTATACACAGCATTCACTTCAGAGGTTTTAATATCCTTCAGATAGTTTAGATATTTTGCAAGCTGAATTTCCTGCTGAATAACAATTTCCAAGCTTTGGTCACTTATTTTCTTATTAGAATAAAGGCTTTCCAAGCTCAAAGCTGATTTCTCACTTAGTATCTTTAACACTGCTGCATCCACAGCAGTAGCTAAGTCGATTAAGGTTTTATCAATATCACTGTATTTTATATTGATACCGCTTATGTCAATAAGCTGTGCAGTACTTTCTATGTTTTTTCTTTTCAGAAATTGAACAGCGGTATCTGCTTGGGATTTATTCCAAAACAACCCATATGCATTTAGATATCCTTGCTCTTTTATGATAAATCCATTTAGCTTCTGTTTCTTAAGTTTTGCAATTTGCAATTCTGCTTCCTCATAGGTATCAAATTTCTGTAATTCCACTCTATAAAGCTGTTTCGCATTGATATCATAATTATACTTAAATGCTTCAACCCCATCCTCTTTAGGGGTGAATACTGCTGCAGGTGTATGAATGCTCTTGTCTTTGTTCACTGCAAAATGAAGCGCAGCACCACTTATTGCAGCAGTTACCGGAATGATTATGATAAAAGTCAACAGAATGTATTTGATATAAACCTTTTTATTTTTATTTTTAATGGTTCTTGAGCTTCTCACTGTATCACCTCGTATATACTTGAATTTATCATAATTTTAATATCTATTCAACTTTTTCATTTTAAAACAAATCCCTGTTAGATCTTGTCTCATTTTATTTTTAAACTATCGTTACAAATAAAAGTCTCAGCGCATCGAGCGCTTCGCCTTTTGCCTGGATTTGCTTCGCAAATGGCTATTAATAAAAGCTCAGCGCATCGAGCGCTTCGCCTTTTGCCTGGATT
>JAQSYB010000027.1 GCA_029256365.1 Clostridia bacterium | reverse complement strand
TGTAAATAAGGCTATGGCAGTTGCAAAAGATTTGCTAAGTAAATAATCTACGATGTTGGAGGTGGAAAGATGAGTTTATTTAAAGACTTCAGCAATGGTCTAATAAAGGAAAATCCAGTGCTTAGACTAGTTCTAGGTACATGTCCTACCCTTGCTGTAACAACGGCCGTATTTAACGGCATAGGAATGGGTATCGCAGCGACTGCTGTTTTAATAGGATCAAACCTAATCATTTCTCTTATCAAGAAAATTGTACCGAATGAAGTTAGAATACCTATTTATGTTATAGTTATTGCTTCCTTCGTTACTGTTGTTCAAATGCTTATCAAGGCATACTCGCCGCAATTGGATCAACAGTTGGGTATATTTATTCCACTTATAGTGGTTAACTGTATTATACTTGCTAGAGCAGAGTCATTTGCAGCAAAAAATCCACCATTAAATTCAATAATGGATGGTATTGGAATGGGTCTGGGCTTTACTTTGGCCCTAGTCATTATAAGTGCTTTTAGAGAAGTATTTGGTGCAGGAACCTTCTTCGGAATGCAGCTGTTTGGTGCAGGCTTTAAGCCAGCATTAATCATGATACTGCCTCCTGGAGGATTCCTAGTATTCGGACTTACTATTGCTGCGGTTAACAAGTTAACTGCTGGCAAGAAAGCTTAGGAGGTAGTTCGATGAATTTATTATTGATATTATTAAGTGTTATATTGGTTAACAATATGGTATTGTCAAGATTCTTAGGAATCTGTCCTTTCTTGGGAGTTTCAAAAAAGGTTGAAACAGCTATGGGAATGAGTATCGCTGTTACGTTTGTTATGGCGATTGCTTCTGTAATGAGCTGGTTGGTACAGACCTTTTTATTGGTACCTCTAAAGATTGAATTTATGCAGACTATCGCATTTATTCTTGTTATAGCTGGCTTAGTGCAGTTTGTTGAGATGGTAATAAAAAAGACGAGTCCAACATTATATCAGGCTCTTGGAGTTTATTTGCCACTTATCACAACAAACTGTGCGGTACTTGGTATCGCAATTCTAAGCATTGGAAGCAATTACAACCTGCTTGAAACCTTAGTAAATGGTATAGGCGGGGGAATAAGCTTTACATTAGCAATCGTACTGTTTGCTGGTGTAAGAGAAAGACTAGAAACAGCACCAATTCCAAAAGCCCTTCAAGGCTTCCCAATAGCGATGATTGCAGCTAGTTTGTTCTCAATTGCATTTTTGGGATTCCAAGGACTAATCAAGTAACTATCAAAGCAAATTATCTGTAATGAGGTGAAGATATTGAATATTAATGGTATATTATGGCCTGTTTTAACGCTAGGAGGACTAGCTATCCTCTTTGGTATTATTCTGGCTTATGCCTCCAAGAAATTTGCCGTAGAGGTTAATCCTAAAACGGCAGAGGTAAGAGATGCTCTGCCAAGTGCTAACTGCGGTGGCTGTGGTTTTGCAGGCTGTGATGCTTTTGCAGAAGCGGTTGTAAGCGGTAAGGCTGCTATAACTGGATGTCCTGTTGGCGGAGCCCCATTGGCAGTTAAGCTTGGAGAGATTATGGGCGTCACTGCAGATGCTACTGAAAAGCATGTAGCAAGAGTTATTTGCTGTGGTGATTCAAACAATGCAAAAGAAAAGTATGAATATCAAGGTATAACAGATTGCAAAGCTGCAGAAGCACTTGCTGGTGGTTCTAAAAGCTGCAGATATGGTTGTACTGGACTAGGAACATGCGTAAAAGCTTGTCCTTTTGATGCGATACATGTAATCAACGGTGTTGCTGTTGTTGATGAAGAAAAGTGTACAGCATGTAAAAAGTGTATTGCAGTATGTCCAAAGAATATCATCGAATTGGTACCGACTTCAAAAGAAGTAAGAGTACTATGCAAAAATCAAGAAAAAGGCAAAGATGTTATGCAATCCTGTAAGGTTGGATGTATCGCATGTCAAAAATGTGTAAAAGCATGTAAGTTTGATGCCATCGTATTTGAAAACAATCTTGCAAGAATTGACTATAGCAAGTGCGTAAATTGTATGATGTGTGCAGAAGCATGTCCGACAAAAACAATATATGCAAACTTCAACAATAGAAAAAAAGCATTTGTTCATGACGACAAATGCATAGGCTGCACAATCTGCTCCAAACACTGCAACTTTGAGGCCATCGAAGGTGAGCTGAAAGGGAAGCACAAGGTGTTGGAAGATAAATGTGTAGGCTGCAGCAAGTGCTATGAAAAGTGTCCTAAGGATGCAATAGAAATGAGATAGATTAGAAGCGGGTTATCCCGCTTCTTTTTTTATCTTCACACCAACTTTACATAATGTGTTTTCGAATATATATATATTATTACTCAATAAATATGCCAATTTTATTGCAGTAAAAATTGTAAAATGCTAAACTAGATATGGATAGAAATTTGTCGCAAAATGGAGTACTATTTAATCTAATATTTTTTCAATCTGTTTGATTTACTTCAAATGTGGAAAAAATGATATTAAAGGAGATGGGGCACATGTCTAAAAACTATGGCAAAGGTAATGGGTGGATACTTTTTTTGATGATTATGTCTGGTATCGTTATCGGAGGATTCTTAGGAGAATTACTTGGACAGTATGTACCAATCCTAAAGTATGGATTAGACCTTGGAGTAAGTACACACACATGGGACTTGAAAATACTGCAGTTAACCTTTGGTTTTATGTTTGATATCAATATGTTTAGTGTTTTAGGTATTTTATTGGCTATCTTTTTTTATAAGAGAAATTGGTAATCCTAATATGGAGTAAATAGATTTTTGTGACAACAAATATCGCGAAACATTCAAAATAGGAAGTGGATTATGAACATTATATTGGCATCAAGTTCGCCACGAAGAAGTGAAATACTAAGTCAGCTTAACTTAGAGTTTGAAGTAGTACCTTCATTATTTGAAGAAGGACATGTAGATATGGAGCCTCATGCATTGGCTGAGCATTTTGCGTATATGAAGGCCATGGATGTGTTTCAAAGGCATAAGAGCAAGGAGACAGAGGAAACCTACATCATAGGCTCTGATACGATTGTTTACTGTCAAAGAGTAATGGGTAAGCCTCAATCTGACGAGGATGCATATCAAATGCTGAAGACTCTAAGCAATAAAGATCATCTTGTAATATCTGGACTTTGTGTCATTCAGGTTCGTACAGGAAAGGCTGTAACCATGCATGAAAGTACAAGGGTATGGATCAGAGAACTAGAAGACAGAGAAATTGAGAACTATATCGCAAGCCGTGAGCCTATGGACAAAGCAGGCTCTTATGCGATACAAGGTATTGGCTCTTTGTTTATTGAGAAGATACAGGGCTGCTACTTTAATGTAGTAGGGCTGCCAGTACACAAGTTATTTAAAATCATGAAGGAATTTGGCGTCAATCTAATCTGATTACATGGAAGGTTGTGCTGTAGATGAATCTGACTGATTTAAAGCCTCGAATTAAAGAATTGCCGGAAAATGAAAGACCCCGTGAAAAATTAACGAAATATGGAGCGGAAGTATTATCAAATGCAGAATTATTGGCAATACTACTAAGAACAGGAACTAAAAATGAAAGTGCTATTGATATTGCTTACAAAATACTAAAACAGCAGGATGGAATCGGTTTTTTGCTGGATAGTAAGGCGGAAGAATTGAGTAGTATTCACGGAATAGGACCTGCGAAGGCTGCACAGCTAAAGGCTGCTGTGGAACTGGGGAAAAGACTGGCAACGCAAACCTACAAAAAAGAGGTCTTTATCAGATGCTCAAAAGATGCAGCAAACAGTGTAATGGAAGACATGAGATATCTTAAAAAAGAACACATGAAGGCAATACTTCTTAATATAAAGTGTGGATTAGTAAGCATTGAGGAGATCTCTATAGGAAGCATTAATTCATCTATCGTACATCCTAGAGAGGTTTTTGCACCGGCTATTAAAAAGTCCTGTGCCAGTATTATACTTGTTCATAATCATCCCAGTGGAGACCCTACACCTAGCCAGGAAGATATTAATATAACAAGGCGGTTGATGGAGGGTGGCAAAATTTTAGGAATAGAAGTAGTTGATCATATCATAATTGGAGATGGGAAGTATATCAGCTTGAAGGATAGAGGAATATTTTAATTTTACAACAGAAAACTGAGAACCATAAATAACATGAAGATTTTTATTATCACAGTAAGTGAGAGACATATCGCGTGAACTATAAGGAGGAAGCTACAAATAATGGGAGTATTTAACTTTTTTGCTAAGGATATAGGAATAGATTTAGGAACTGCAAATACATTGGTGTATGTAAAAGGGAAGGGAATCGTTGTTAGAGAACCTTCGGTTGTTGCTATGAAAAAAGAAAGTAACAATGTACTGGCAGTAGGAGATGCTGCGAAGAAGATGATAGGCAGGACTCCAGGCAATATCGTAGCCATAAGACCCATGAAGGATGGTGTTATTGCTGATTTTGCTGTTACACAGGACATGTTAAGATATTTTATGAGAAAAGCCATAGGGTCGTCTATGTTGGGAAGACCAAGAGTGCTTGTAAGCGTACCGTCAGGTATTACTGAGGTAGAGAGACGTGCTGTGGAGGAAGCTGCTCAGCAGGCAGGAGCGAAAACGGCAAAGGTTATAGAAGAGCCCATGGCAGCTGCCATTGGTGCAGGCTTACCAGTTGGGGAGCCGATTGGTAGTATGATTGTAAATATGGGTGGCGGTACAACTGAGATTGCCGTAATATCTCTAGGCGGAATTGTAACAAGCAAATCCATAAGAGTTGCTGGGGATAAATCAGATGAGGCTATTGTGAATTATGTAAAAAGAGTATATAATCTTGCCATAGGTGAGAGAACAGGCGAAGAAATAAAAATAGCTATCGGCTCAGCTTACCCAGGCTCAATTGATGGTAGTATGGATATAAAGGGTAGAGACTTGGTTACAGGACTTCCTAAAACAATATCTATTACTTCTGATGAGATATTGGAAGCGCTGAGAGACACAATTGCACAAATAATTGATGGCATAAAAAGCACTTTAGAAAAAACCCCTCCTGAACTTGCAGCAGATATCATGGACAGGGGCATTATGTTATCCGGTGGTGGCGCTCAGCTTCATGGCTTGGACAGCTTGGTCAGAAAAGAAACAGGTATGTCTGTCAATGTAGCGGAAAACCCATTGGAATGTGTTGTAACGGGAGTCGGAAGAGCCTTGGATCAATTTGAGGAAATCAATAGGTCTCAATACTCAAGAAGATATTAGTATAATAAGCATGGCTAAACTGTACAGTTTGCCATGCCTTTAAATATGGAGTGAGGATATGAAGCTTTTTAATAATAAGCTACTTACATTTATAATCGTTGTATCAGTGCTTATGATATTGCTAATTGCTTTTACGGCTGGAGGAAGGACAAGACCTACAGCTGTTGAAGGTGCTTTGGGCGCTGTAATTAACCCGATTCAAAATGCGTTTTATTCAATTGGGGAATTTTTCAGCGGCTCATTTGAAAGCCTTTTTCAAATAAAGGGCTTAAAGAAGGACAATGAAAGCTTAACTGCTGAAGTAGCCAAGCTGCAGGAAGAGAACAGGAAGCTGATTCAGCTTGCATCTGAAAATAGTAGACTAAGAAGTTTACTTGGTTTTACGGAAACAAATGAGGAGTTGGAATTTGTCGCTGGAGCAAATGTAACAGGGGTAGACCCTGGCAATTGGTTTGATATTTATACCTTGGACAAGGGTTCTGTCAACGGGGTGCAAGCAAATGATGCAGTTATATGGGGAAATGGATATTTGGTTGGCAGAGTGATAGAAGTAGGCAGCACCCATTCTAAGTTTATGGCCTTGGTAGATCAAAGAAGCTCTGTTAGCATCATAGTTGATAGAACCAGGGACCTTGGAATTGTTTCTGGAAGCTCAGACAACGAGATTATCGCTGTAATGCCCATAGAATCTGATATTGCAAAGGGTGATGATATCAGTACTTCTGGCTACAGCACTTTTCCTAAAAACCTATATATAGGCAAGGTAAAAAGTGTGGAAAAGCAGGAAAGAAAGCTGCAAAAGCTGGTGCATATTAAACCTGCTGCTGACTTTGAGAGATTGGAAGAAGTATATATTGTAAGAAGCAAAAGTCTGTGAGGTTGACATGAGAATACTTGTTATAACAGTGCTTGTATTACTTAATGTAGTATTGGAAGCGACACTATTTCAGTTTTTTCGCATTGGAGGCATTAAGCCTGATTTTGTAATCGTTTTGATTATAGCCTATGCAATACTGGAGGGTGGCGCTTATAGTGCTGCAATGGGTTTGGCTTCTGGCTTGCTTATTGACATTTTGTTTGGACGGATGATTGGTGTAAATGCACTATCTTATATGATAACAGGCTATATTTTGGGGCAAGCCCATGAAAATGTATTTAAGGACAGTATTCTGCCCCCTGCTTTGTTTAATTTTGCCGCAGTCATTATTTACCAGCATTTGTTCTTTCTGATTATGTATTTGACTGGTAATTTATTGCATGAAGGAATATCATATACTTATATACTATTGAGCATCATACTTCCTCAGGGCATATATAATGCGGTTGTTGGAGCGATTATATACAGAAGCCTTTTGCATTTAAATGAAATGGATTTTATGCAAAAAAGGCTGTACTAACACATTTATAGATAAAAGTTAGGTGGTTAAATTGTTTAAGAAATATTTTAAAAGTAGATTAGATTATTTAAGAGCAATAATATTGTTGATCGCATTATTGCTTATTTTTCGTTTGGCGGATTTACAAATTGTACAGGGAGACTATTATAAGAACAGAGCAGAAAATATTAGAACAAGAACCATCAGAATAGATGCTCCCAGAGGTCCAATTGTTGATAGGTACGGCAGAACTCTAGCAGGTAATAAGATGAGTTATTCAGCCAATATCATGAAGGCCGATTTGCCAAAGACAGATATCAATGAAATTGCCTTAACTGTTATAAACATCATAGAAAAAAACGGTGACACTTATAAGGATGAAATTCCAATTCTTATCAATCCGATTCGATTTACATTTTACGAGGATGAGCTGAATTGGAAGAGAAAATATAATATATCTGATAATGCGACGGTTCAAGAGGCCTTCGCTAAAATCAGGCAGGACAATGAAATTCCAGAGGAAATGGTTGATATAGAAGCCTACGAAATGCTTACGCAACAGTTTGGGATTGAGCTTCCCTTTAGCTTGGAGAATTATCAGTTTACCTTTAAAAAGGATGAGCTAAGGTGGAAGAAAAGTAAGAATTTCGATGAGAATGCAACTGCAGAGGAAATTTTTAACAAGCTAGTTAAGAACTACAGTATAGCAAGACTCCAAAATGGTGATGCAAATGGTTATAGCGATGAGGAAGTTAAGAAGATATTATCGATACGATATCTTTTAAGTCAGAATGTTTATAAAGCCTATGAGCCTGTGGAAATTGCTTCTAACATAAGTGAGCAGACCAGATCACAGCTTGAAGAGAGCAGAATATTTTTACCAGGAGTAGAAATTATTCAAAAGCCTATCAGAGAATATCCCAATGCAGACTTCGCATCACATATTCTTGGTTATATGAGCAAAATAGGAGCTGAGCTTGAAGCCTTGGCAGAAAAGGGCTATACAGGTCAGCATATGATTGGTAAGTCGGGTATTGAATCTACCATGGAACAGTATTTGAAGGGTCAAGATGGAACTAGGCAGATTGAAATAGATGTTGACGGGGTTATGATCGATACCGTTAGTGAAGTTGAACCTACCCCTGGTGATACAATATTTCTTACCATCGACTATAAGCTGCAAAAGGTAGCAGAAGACGCCTTAAAGCAAACCATGGAGACGATACAAAAGGGGGATAAGGCAAAGGGCGTTGATCCATACCCAAATGCTACCTCTGGGGCAGTAGTTGCGTTAGACATTAACTCAGGTAGAGTGTTGGCTTTGGCAAGCAATCCAACCTATGATCCCAATCTATTTGCATCGGGAATTAGTTCAAAAAATTGGAAGGCCTTACAGCCCTCTACCAACGAACAATATGCACCAAAGCCTCTTATTAATAATGCTGTTACTACAGCCCTGCCTCCTGGATCCGTTATGAAGATGCTAGCCGGACTGGCAGGCCTAGAAAATAATAATATCACCATAAACGAGATCATCATTGACAAAGGCCCTTTTGAAATAGGTGGAGGCTATGCTCCTTCCTGCGCCATATGGAAAAGCAATCGCACAACTCATGGTGCGGTTGATATCAACAAAGCCATACAGAAATCCTGCAACTATTATTTCTTTGAAGTTGGAAGGCGCATGGGTGGCGATGTATTTGAAAAGTATGCCAAGCTTTTCGGCTTAGGAGCAAGAACAGGTATTGAGTTGACGGGAGAAGCTTATGGTACAGTAAGTGGACCGAGCTATAAAAGGCAATTATATAAAGGCAGATTGAACTACTATTTAAATTATAAATTAAATATAAAAGATGAAGCCCTACGAGAAAAAATATGTGCTTATATTGATAAGGATATGGAATATAGCCAAATTAAAGCTGAATTACAGCAGCTTGGACTTGATAAGAATGTAGTACAGAATATCGTTAATGTGTATATCGCGGAAAGTAAATGGAAGCTATATGACTCTATCCAATCAACGATTGGACAAAATTTTAATACCACTACACCGATACAAATAGCAAGCTATATTGCATCTTTGGTAAACGGTGGAACGAGATACAAGCCTTATTTGGTTGAGAAGGTCGTAAGCTATGATGGGACAGTTAAGGTAGACAAGACACCAGAAATCGTGCAAAAAATTGAAATGGAATTAAGCAATATAGAAGCAATTAAGAAGGGAATGTTGGCTGTAACTACTCCTGGGGGTACTGGTTATAGAGAATTTATGACCAGTTCAATTCCGACAGGAGGCAAGACGGGAACAGCTCAGGCAAACAAGGCGGATAACCATGCATGGTTTGTGGCATTTGCACCCTATGACAAACCAGAAATAGCAGTTGCCGCAGTAGTAGTTCAAGGCGGTCACGGTAATTATGCAGCACCAATTGCCCGGGCAATAATAGAACAGTATTTGACAGCAGAAGAGGTTAGAGACAATATAACACCAACAAATGACATGATTCAATAGGGAAATAAAAAGTCGAAAGAACTTGAATGCTTATAGGCACCTCAAGTTCTTTTTATTTATAGCCATTTGCGAAGCAAATCAGGCAAAAGGCGAAGGCGCTCGATGCGCTGAGGCTTTTATTGGTTACAATAAACAAGGATTGAAGCATACATAGCATTTACAAGTTGGAAATAGGTACAATATTGTTAAAACCCTGTGATTTTACAATTTTTTTAATATATGGATATAAATTTTGTTCCTTTATTTTCACTAAAAAGAAGGATTTATAAAGCTTTTGAAGAAATTTATATGGTATGCATAAGATGATTGCTTATTGCAATACAACTTCGGTAGATTCCAGGAGGTATCATTCTACAAATGAGCGAGAATGCTGTAGTTTTTAAGGGAACAAAGGAAGGACTTTATATACTTATTAAGGAAGATATGGATTTAGATAAAATAAAACATAATCTTAATGATAAGATAAAACCTTCTAAGCGGTTTTTCGAAGGAGCCAAAATTGTAAACTTCAAAGGTAAGAAGCTTACAAAGGATGAATTTGAAGAGCTAAAGGAATTGGTGGAAAATGATTATGGCATGTCAGTTCTCGGAGATTACACCGAAGATCCTGATATGCTTTCTGATAAGGAAGAATCAAAAGAATATACCCAATATGAAAAGCTTCCTTATGATAATGTAGTTCAAGACAAGGTACTCATGCTGAGAGCTACTGTTCGATCTGGTCAATTGATAGAATTCATGGGCAATATTGTAATCGTTGGAGATGTAAATCCAGGTGCACAAATAAAAGCCACCGGCAGTATTGTGGTTATGGGTACCATGAGAGGTGTAGCCCATGCAGGTTCCAATGGAGACTATGGTACTTATGTGGCAGCATTAAATCTCCTGCCTGCACAGATAAGAATTGGAGATATTATTAGCAGATCTCCTGATGGATTGGGAGTTAGAGCCTCAGTCCCTGAAATGGCGGTAGTAAAAAAAGGTATGATATTTGTAGAACCGTATTTACCAAACAGATAATGAACCAAAATTAACAATAATGGAGGGTATACAATGGGTGAAGTAATAGTAATTACTTCCGGTAAAGGTGGAGTTGGAAAGACTACAACTACAGCAAATATCGGAGCAGGCCTATCTTTGGAAGGCAAAAGTATAGTAGTGGTTGATGCAGATATTGGACTAAGAAATCTAGACGTAGTAATGGGCTTAGAGAATCGAATTGTATATGACTTGGTAGATGTGGTTGAAGGTGTATGCAGATTAAGACAGGCCTTGATAAAGGATAAAAGATATAACAATTTATATTTACTGCCAGCTGCACAGACCAAGGATAAAAACGCTGTTTCTCCACAACAGATGCAAGAATTAACTGTAGAGCTTGCGAAGGAATTTGATTATGTTATTGTTGACTGCCCTGCTGGAATTGAGCAAGGCTTTAAAAATGCAATAGCTGGAGCGAGCAAAGCAATTGTAGTTACAACACCTGAAGTATCAGCAGTTAGAGATGCTGATAGAATAATAGGACTTTTGGAAGCAAATGGCCTAAAGAATCCGCAGCTTATCATAAACAGACTGAGAGTTGACATGGTTAAGCGCGGTGATATGATGAATATTGATGACATGATTGATATTCTTGCTATTGAACTGATTGGTGTAGTTCCTGATGATGAACATATTGTTGTGTCTACAAACAGGGGTGAACCTGCGGTATCAAACAATGAATCAATAGCGGGACAAGCATATAGAAATATTGTAAAAAGAATTCTTGGTGAAGATGTTCCTTTTATGGATTTGGAAACAGATCAAGGATTTATCACAAAACTTGCTAAAATGTTTGGATTCGTCAAGAAACGATAAGGAGGAGTATAAGTAATGGACCTATTTAAAATGTTTAGTAAAAGCGATAACAGCAAAGACATTGCAAAGGAGCGTCTTAAGCTGGTGCTCGTTCATGATCGCGCAAATGTTTCTCCTCAGTTTCTTGAAATGATAAAGGGTGAGATATTGCGAGTGATATCAGATTATATGGAAATTGACGAAGCTGGATTAGAAATTAAGTTAACTAGAACAAAACGAGATGTAGACGATACTTCTGTTCCGGCCTTGGTTGCCAACATACCAATCAGAAAAATGAAAGACAATGGTAAATTTTAACTGCTGATAAAAATCAGCAGTTTTTTTTTGGTCATAAAAGCTTGCTTCCTTAAATATATTTATATAACATAAGCCATTTAAATTGTATCAGATTGGCTTATGCTGATATTCAAAAGTTCCTATTAAAAACAAGGGAGGAGATTTTATGGACAACAACAACTTAGATGAAGCTCCGCAAATTAGATATATCAATGAATACAAAAAGGTAGGGGATATCCTTCGGTTTAAGAAATTTGGAGAAAAGACTTATTTTGATAAGCTTTTGCTGCAGACCTTTGT
>JAQSYB010000026.1 GCA_029256365.1 Clostridia bacterium | reverse complement strand
GAAGAAGGTCTTGCTGCCATCTGAAACGGAGACATATCCTTTGTTATAAGTAAGAACATTGCTATAGGAAAAAGGGGTAAGAATATTACCGCTAGCCATATCAGCAATCGCGTATATCGAGCCGATATAGGGCTGCTCCGGATCTATGGCTTTGCCCACCGCTACCCTGTTTTCGCCTATAGGATTGATGTCATTGTAGATGGGGCTCAACACAAAATTACCCTGTTTGTCAATGAGACCAAATTGATTGTTAAAGTCATCAGAAGTATTTACGATAGCTCGCTGATCTTTGAAAGGCAGCGCCATGCTATATTTTGGCTGCAAAATAATATTTCCATCTATATTGATATAGCCATATTTGCTGTTTGCATCTGGCTGAAAGGGCAATAATCCATTTCCAGGATTATTTACAAAAGCAAATTGATAGCTATGAAGCTTTTCGCCATTGAGGCCAATTAGAGCAAATTGATTGTCTTGAATCATAACTAAGGCTTGATTATCTGCAAAGTCGTTGGCTGACTTGTATTGTGCGTGTATCACTTCTTTGCCTTGCTTGTCTAGATATCCATAAAGGGTTGATTCCTGGTTGTCAACATTATAAAAGACTGCCCTACCATTTTGGTAACCGCCAATATAGCTGTAGGCTTTAGAAGTCATGATTTTGCCATTTTCATCAATAACATGAAAGCCTGAATCATCTATAACTGTTGCTCTTCCTTCAATAAAAGGATTTATACTATAATACTTAAGCGGAACCCTAAAGCGACCGTTGCGATCAATTACTCCAGATAGGCCATCTTTTTCAATGATTGCCAAACCATTGTTTTGAAAGCCCATGGCATTGTCGTATTGAGGCTTTATTACAAAAACACCATAGCTGTTAATATAGCCCCATTTTGTGCCATCTACTGTTCTTAAAGCTGCTGGATAAAGGAATAAGTCTTTTCTGAGGTTTGATAGGATCAGCTCTTTTAGCTGCAGCAAGGCACTATAGGAGGGATAATCAGCTCTTAGATTGATGGCTGTTTCAATTGATTTTAGCGCATCGTGATATTGTTCGGTTTTGAATTGGGCATCTGCAAGATAATACCAGTAAAAAGCAGCATCAGGAAGCCTTGCTACTTGCTTTTTATAATAATCAGCCACCTTCTTAAAATAATAAGGGTATGCTTGCGGAAAGGGCTTAAGGCTTTTTCCATCCCATTGATAAACTTCGATTACATAGGCATTTCCAGTATCGTGACTCCATAAGGCGATTTCATACTTTCGATCAATCTCATCTTTTGTTGGTATATTTGCTACTTCAATTTCGCTGTAATATACATCATTTCCAAGTAAAGAAGTAAAACCATTCTCAGACCATTCCTGTATATCGAGCTGTGAGTATATTGCACCATGCTGCCAGCCTATGACAAGATCATAAGTCGGTTTTCCAGTGATTGGTACTGCATTAAAATATGTGATGCCGTAACCAGAGCCTTTTATATATGAAATAGGATACCAATACCCGTCAAACCACTTAAGGATCACAATGCCATTGCGATTATTCCAACGATAGGCAGCTGCAATTTCATGTATGTCATCACCATCAAAGTCCGCTGATACAACAGCTGAACGTCTATTGGGCTCCTCAATGCAAAGTATGGATGCACCTGGTGGTAAAAACTTATTTATAAAATGGAGATTATTTGTCTCATTCCACATAACATACCTCCCAAAAACTTGGCGTTTATAATCATATTATGAGGTTTGAGAAAAAGTGTTCTTGAAAATTAAAAAACGAAGGGGAGAAGGAAAGTCTAATATTAGAGAGAAAATAGAGAGGAGGTTCATAAGATTGCATATTTATTCTGCGTATCCAGAAACTATTGGTGAAATGTAATGATTGTTGTCTATAAAAAGATGAATAAAGAAGGTGGAGAGTTGATTATTGGTACAGGAAAAATAACCTTATATGCCAGTTGGGTACATTCTCTTAAGGAAAAGAGAATGGTTGTAAAAAGTATTATAGATAAGGTTAAGCACAGGTTTAATGTATCTATAGCAGAAGTGGAGAATCTTGATATGCATCAGTCTATTGTGATAGGAATCGCTTGCGTTAGCAATAGTGTAAAACATTCCAACAGCTGTATTCAGAATGTAATTGATTATATAGAAGAGAATACAGATGCAGTTGTACAAGGGGTTGAAGTAGAAATGCTGTGATTGAAAACGGATTAAAAAATAATCCAGACCAATAATGCAATTGCTGCAAATATGAGTAAGAGAACAGGGAACATCACAGAGGCTGCAGCGATAAGCAGTGCTAGAAAATCACCTTTCTCAAATTCTAGATTCTGTTTATCTTCAGCTATTTCTTTTTTTATTAGGGCACCTTTCCGTTTATTAAGCATAATGACCACCCTTTCATAAATCAAATAAAAAATACGTCATATCAGTATCATCCGGTACTTGGGTTACAAGTGCCGGATGATACTAGTTAATAGTACGCAGTTATATTTCTCCAGCAAAATGACAAACTACGTAATGCCCAGGATTTATTTCTTTGTTTTCTGGAGCAACTTTGCTGCAAATCTCTTTTGCATAAGGGCATCTTGTATGAAATTTGCAGCCGGGAGGGGTATTTACATTGCTTGGTATTTCGCCGGAAATAGCTGCCATAACCTTCCTTTTCATAGGATTTGCAATGGGTATAGCGGTAAGCAGAGCTCGTGTATATGGATGGCTAGGGTTGTTGTATAGCTCTTTCTTTTTCGCCATTTCAACTACAGAGCCTAAATACATTACACCGATTCGATTGCTAATGTGCTTTACCACACTTAAGTCATGTGAAATAAACAAATAGGATAATCCCATCTTTTCCTGCAAATCCATCATGAGGTTTAATATTTGAGATTGTATGGAAACATCTAGAGCTGACACAGGCTCATCGCAAACAACAAACTCTGGACTTAGAGCCAGTGCTCTTGCTATTCCGATACGTTGACGCTGTCCTCCTGAAAATTGATGTGGATATCTATTCATATGATAGGATGACAATCCACAGATTTCGATAATCTCACTTACTCGATCTACATATTCTTGTCCCTTCTTTACGAGACCATGGGATAGCAAGGCTTCCCCTACAATAGTATTTACATTCATTCTTGGATTAAGGGAGCTGTATGGATCTTGGAATATGAGCTGCATTTGTTTTCTTAAAGGCTTTAGCTGGCTCTTTTTAATATGGGAGATATCTTGCCCCTTAAAAATAACTTCACCCTCAGTGGGTTCATATAATCTTACAATTGTTCTTCCTAATGTGGATTTTCCACAGCCTGACTCCCCAACCAGACCTATGGTTTCACCCTTATACAGATCAAAGGATACCCCATCAACGGCCTTCACATTAGCTGCTGCACCTCTGAGAAAACCATTTTTTATAGAGAAATATTTTCTTAAATTCTTTATTTCTAAAATTTTCTCTTCCATATTAAACCTCCTCGTGGGTATATAAGAAACAGCTTACGATATGGTTTCTACTTACGTTACAAGTGATTGGATGGCTTTTTCTGCATATTTCCATTGCCTTTTCACATCTTGGTGCAAAATAACAACCTTCAGGCAGCTCAAAGGGACTGGGTACGACTCCTTCGATACTATAAAGCCTATCCTTATCTTCCTCTAAGCTGGGTATAGAATTTAGTAATCCTACGGTATAGGGGTGCTTGGGGTCTTCAAAGAGCTCTTTAACAGGTGCAGATTCAACAACTCTGCCTGAATACATAACCAATACATGATCAGCCATTTGAGCGATAACTCCCAAATCGTGGGTGATCAGCATGATAGAGGTGCTTATCTTTTCCTTTAAGTCGTTCATAAGGGATAATATTTGTGCTTGAATCGTAACGTCAAGAGCAGTAGTTGGTTCATCCGCTATCAGAAGCTTCGGTATGCATGACAGTGCCATGGCGATCATGGCTCTTTGTCTCATGCCTCCGGACAATTGGTGCGGGTAATCGTTTACGACCCTTTCAGCTCTTGGAATACCAACCAGGGCTAGCATTTCTATCGCCTTCTTATGGGCTTGCTCCTTATTTAATTTTTGATGGAGTCTTAAGGCTTCAATAATTTGTTCACCAATCTTAAATACTGGATTTAATGATGTCATAGGCTCCTGGAATACCATTGAGATATCATTTCCTCTAATCCTTCTGATCTCATTGTCGCTCATTCCTACCAATTCTTTCCCATCAAATTGAATCGATCCGCCAACTATTTTTCCAGGTCTTTCAATCAGATTTAATATGCTCATTGCAGTGACGCTTTTGCCACAGCCTGACTCACCCACTATGCCTAAGGTTTCACCCTCTCGAATTACAAAGGAGCATTCATCCACTGCTTTCACGATACCTTTGTCCGTAAAGAAATGAGTTGATAAATCTTTTACAATTAATAAATCATTCATATTCAACACCTACCTTATCTCTTTTGGGTCAAAGGCATCTCTAAGTCCTTCACCTAATAAGTTGATACTTACCACTGTCAGCATGATCATCATTCCAGGAGGCAGCCACAACCATTGCATTGTCCTAAACACATTGGCGTTCCCAAGGTTGCACTGACTATAATATAAGCCAGGGTATTGGGAACGAGATGTCTGATAATTCTAGACCAGTCAGAGATTCCTAGAACCTCGGCTGCCTGCATAAATTCCTGCTCTCTAAGTGATAGGATCTGCCCTCTTACCATGCGGGCCAGGCCAGGCCAACTTAAGATACCTATTAGGCCCATAACAAGATACATTTTTTGTTCAGAAGATACCCGCCACATCAGTGCTGCTGAGATTGAAATGACAGTAGGAGTAAAGGGTATTGAATAAACAATCTCTGCGATACGCATAAGAATATTATCTATCCGACCTCCATAATAACCTGCTATTCCACCGACTAGGGTTCCGAGACTCACGGAAACACCAGCTGCCATAAGCCCTACCAATATAGAAATTCTTCCTCCTAAGAATAATCTTAAAAGTACATCTCTGCCCTGTTCATCTGTTCCAAGCCAGTGTTTGCTTGAAGGGGGGAGTTTTTTTTGCGTCAGATCAAATGTATTTAAGTCAAAGGGCGATATAAAAGGAACTATAATAACAGACAAAACGATGATGATAAACATGGCAGCACCAACCATAGCTACCCTGTTTTTCTTAAAGCGCTTCCACGCTATCTGCCATGGTCCAATAGCTTTGATGCTACTCATTTTTGCATTGTTTTTGGGTAAAATGTTAACAGTCATATTCCACCTCCTACTTTACTCTTACTCTTGGATCAACTAAGGCATAACTAACATCTGCCAATAGGTTTCCAGCTACTGTTAGCAATGCATAAAAAACATTAGCTGCCATAAGCATAGAATAGTCTCTGTCAAGAATTGAAGTGAATAAGACATTGCCGATTCCTGGCCAGATAAATACCGTCTCCAGTAAGATTGACCCACCGAATAAACCTGGGATATACATACCCAAAAGGGTTACGATGGGTATGAGGGCATTCCGAAAGGCATGTCTGTAAATAACGACTTTTTCCTTTAAACCCTTAGAACGAGCTGTTCTAATATAATCTTGATTAATGACATCAATAACAGAATTTCTGACATATCTTATTAGGCTGGCTAGGCTGATGATTGTTAAAACAGTTACTGGCAATATCATATGTTTTAGAATATCAAAAACCTCAGCAAGCTTACTTTCATATCCCATGGCAGCATTGATTGTGGTTCTCATCCCATTTAGTGGTATCCAAGAAATTGGGATGGCAACAAAAAATATCAATAGCAATGCAAAGAAAAAGGAAGGCATTGAAACTCCTGTTAAGGAAAACACTGTCCAAAAGTTGTCATAGGCACCGTATTTTTTAACAGCGCTTTTAATTCCTACAGGTATCGCAATGAAAAAGGCTAGCACCATAGCAACAATATTGAGAATAAATGAATTCCAGATGTATTTTGGAATAATGTCCTTTACAGGCTGTCTGTATTTTAGGGATGTACCGAAATCACCTGTAACAGTTCGCTTAACCCAATTTAGATATTGAATTGGTCCAGGCTTATCTAAGCCTAATTTTTCGCGTATCTGTTGCTGTTGTTCAACTGTAGTATTTGACCCTATCCCTAAATATGCATTCACAGGGTCTCCGGGCATGAGATCTACAACCCAGAAAATCACTATAGTAATTAAAAGCATAACAGGTATCAGATTCAACAGTCTCTTAAAAACATATGTCAGCATTTTTTCACCCCTTAGTTCGTACTTGGATGGTTAGAATTTTGCAATAAAGGCAGTCTTGAAAAAAGACTGCCTTATTACATAACCTGAATCAATAATAATGATGCGATAACACTATTCAGCTATCTTTGCATCCTTCAGCCCTTTTGTCCAGTTATAAAGTGAGCTGGTTTTTAAGTTGGTTAATTTAGGAGCATAAATATCAAAATAAGTGTTTGCATAAACAGGCATCATGACAGCCTCTTCATTTAATATCTTTGCAATTTCTTGATACATTGGTTTTGCTTCATCTTCATTCATGATAGCTTTTGCTTTATCAAGCAGCTCATCAACCTTTGGGTTGCTGTATCTACTTGTATTGTCCATGCCGCTGCCAATATAATCTGAATGGAATGAGGAGTATAGAGTATGTGGGTCTGGAGTAGTAATGGATGTTGCCAAGAAGAACAGACTCCATTCCTTTACGTTGGCATCTGAGTTGTAGATTACATAGTCAAGTATGGTATTAAACTCAAGGTATGCTACGTTTAGCTTAACGCCTAAGCCTTGACCCCAATCTCTTTCCCACATAGGGATTAATGTTGCTAAAATATCATGATCTGGCATAGCAGCAATTTTTAATTCCAATTCCTTGCCATCCTTTACACGAATTCCTTTGGCGTTTTTAACCCAGCCAGCATCATCCAATAGTTTATTGGCTTTGTCTAAATCAAAAGCGTAGTCATTCATTTCACCTAGCAATTTGTCATCTATAGCCCATGAGATTTGTGAGAAAGGATGGTATTGTGTTGATGCCAATATCTCACCAGTTGCCTCATCCTTATAATAGCTATTTACAAATTCTTTGATATTGAAGGAGTGATATAACGCTTGACGAACTGTAGGATCTGCAGTTGCGCCAGATTCACAGTTAAGCTTTACATACCCATACCCGCTTCTTTGGTAGGTATTCAGTGTAAAGCCATTGTCACGAGCTTCAGCAATTTTCTCAGGCTCGATAACACCTGGAAGCAAATCTACATTTCCACTAGTCAATTCAACAATATCTGTTGTCATATCAACAAACTTCATGATGACGTTCTTAATCATATATCCTTCACCAGCATATTTGTCGTTGCGCTCTAAAAGGATTAGCTCCTTTTCTTTAAATTCTTTCATGATATAAGGTCCTGAACCTACTGCCTGTGAAGTGATAGCTTCAACAGAAGCAGTGTTATTGTAAGCAAAATCCTTACCATAATAATGCTTAGGCAATATTTCGTAAGTACAGTTTGCGAGATTAACTCTTAGGGCTTCTGCAAAGTTGAACTTTACTGTATAGTCATCAAGGGCTTCAACACCTTTGAATTCCTGAGTTTTCTGTCCAAAGTAATCTTCATATCCTAGCATATCCTTAACAGCTGAACCATAGCGTCCAGTATAGGATGGATCTGCAAGTACTTGATAAGTAAAAACAATATCCTTTGCAGTCAAAGGTGTTCCATCTGAGAATACTCTATCTTTTTTCATTTTGAAGGTAATGGACTTGCCATCCTCTGAGAATTCCCAGCTTTCGGCAACAATCCCTTCAAATTCGCCTTCATAATTTCTGTCAATCAGTGTTTCAAATACGAGATCAACAACGTGTCCATCATATGCTGATGAATAATACAAAGGATTAAAGTTTCCGGATGCTTCTGTAATGCCTGTTATTAATGTACCAGTTGGTTCTTCAACCGGGGCAGGTGCTTCGGGCTGTTCTGCGACTGGTGGAGGTGTGGTGTTGCTGCAGCCAGATAGCAAAGCTGCTGACAGCATGAACACACATAGAAGTAAAGATAAATACTTTTTCATAATATGGTTCCCCCTTTTTATTTTAGGCTATTAAATAGAATATCATCTATATATAAACCCAATGGTCCATATATCAGCAAATACATGCAGGAAAGCTTGAGATTAAAGCTAGATATGAATATAGAATTTATTAATGTATATTAGAGATTGTCTTCTTGCATACCAAAAATAAATTAATTTTAGAAATTTTCTGGCATTTTAGAAAGGTGTGGAAATTAATTATTAAATAATATATAATATTAGAAAGTTGTATAGATTTAGCCGGGGGGTGATGATATGTTAAATGATTTATTTATCAATACACTTTTATTGATCTCATTTACTTTTGTTGGTGGTCATATATCGAGGGAAATGTCAGAAAGAATGAAAAATAAGTTTGTTAGCAAAGTTATTTTGGGCATTGCTGGAGGAGTCCTTGGGATTTTAATGATGGTATATTCCATTCAAGTTGGGACAAGCACATTGCTTGATCTTCGTTCCTTGTCCATTATGATGATTAGCAGTGTAGGTGGGTTAGTCAGCACAGTGATAACTGGAATCATTGTTGTGATTTATCGCGTTGGTCACTTTGGTATCAACCAGTCGTCAATGTTTGCTATTGTACACGTAGTCTTATACATTGCATTATTTAGCACTGTAAATAAAATGATAAAGACTCCATGGAAAAATTGGTTCGCAAAACTGGCAATTGTGATTTTGATACTGGATACAACCTTCCTGTACTTATTAAAGGATGTTCAGAATCATTACATAATCATTTTTAGCTTTTCTTTGGTGGTCGTATTTACAGGGGCATTGGAATACTTTTTGTTGAAGTACGCAGAGCGTGCGAATGAACTATATAAAGTCTATAAGGCAGATTCAACGAAGGATTTCCTTACAGGGTTGAATAACACAAGACAATTTGATAAATTGCTGAATATGAGTTTTGAAAGAGTCATTGAAAACAATGAAAAACTATCCTGCTTAATGGTAGATATCGATCACTTTAAGAAGGTCAATGATACCTATGGTCATGCAGTAGGAGATATGGTCTTAAAGGAGTTGGCAGAAATTTTAAAGAAAAACTGCAGAGCTTTTGATTTTGTCGGACGTGTTGGAGGGGAAGAATTCTGCGTTTTACTTTTAGATTGTCCTGCAGCACGCTCCTTTGAAATCGGTACAAGAATAAGAAATAGTGTGAAGGAGCATAATTTTCCAATAGGAGACAATCGCTTTATACATATTACTGTATCGGTTGGTACGGCAACTTATCCCGAAAATGTAGAGAATATTGAAGAAATCGTGAAGAAAGCAGATATCGGGCTATACAAAGCGAAGCAAACAGGACGTGACAAGGTTTGCGACTATGAGCAGTGCTTGGAATTGACAACAAGCACATAAAGCAGCTTAAGCTGTGACAAGTTAAAAAATAAGCAAGTGCAGCCCAATAAGAATAAGCTTCTTATTGGGCTGCACTTGCTTTGCTGCAATTAGATGATATTAAAGCCGAAAAACAGTTCATCATGACTTATTTGCCCTATAAAGTGGGTTGGTGTAAAATAAACTAATAAAGGCTAAAAAAATGGCGAAAAATAGTACAAGTATCATTTTGGTGGATGAAGGGCAACTTGAAATAAAAGGGTGATTTTATGGGACTTTCTAGTCATCTTGGACTAAAAGAAAAAGATATCATATCAATTGTAGGGGCTGGTGGCAAAACCTCCCTAATGTTTCAATTGGCAGAAGATTTGAAGCGGACTGGCGGCAAAGTCTTATTAACCACCACAACGAAGATCTATGCTCCAGAAGAAGGGAAATATGATTTTATTTGTATTGGCGAAAATGAGTTTGCGAAGCATGCAGGGTCCAATAAAACAGGGGTGTATATATATGGGACAGATGTCAATCCAGATCATAAAATGTCTGGACTGAATGAAGAGCAATTAGACAAAATAGCTGCCCATTTTGATTATGTATTGATTGAAGCGGATGGCGCTAAGATGAAGCAGGCAAAAGGATGGAATGATTTTGAACCTGTTGTATACAGCGGTACAGTAAAAACAATAGGGGTCATTGATATACAAGCAGTGGGAATGAGAATATGTGAGTGCAATGTACATAGAAGTGAGCGGTTTTGCAGCATCACTCATTCTAAGGAGGGAGAACATGTAACACTTGAACACTTGTTAAGTGTTATTGTTCATCAACAGGGATTGTTTAAAAATGCCAAAGGTGAAAAGATATTGTTTATCAACAAAGCAGATGATGTATATTATTTAAATTTGGCAGAACAATTAAGAAGTGAAGTTTATAAATGGTGCGCAAATGATATCCATAAGATTGTTATCGGCAGCATAAAAAACAATCAATATTATATTTAATTAGGTCTATACAAAGGAGTAGGGTGTATATGGTTAGTGCTATTATTATGGCATCAGGCTATTCTAAGCGAATGAAAAGAAATAAGCTTTTCTTAGAGTTTAGAGGAAAGACACTGATTCAACAAACAATTGATAAAGTCTTACAATGTGCTTTTTCGCAGGTTATTCTAGTTGCGAGAGAAAGAGAATGTTTGCTGCTGGGAAAAGAAAACGGAATAATCACAATTGAAAATAGAAATGCAGACAAAGGAATAAGTGAATCTATAAAATTAGGACTGGCCAATGCAGAGAATTGTGATGGATATATGTTTTTTACTGTAGATCAGCCTTTGCTGGATGCCAATACCATCCATAGATTGTTGGAGGTCTTTCACCAAAATAAGAATCATATAATCCTTCCCGTGTATAAAGGAAGAAGGGGCAGTCCCGTTATATTTCCCTCTAAATTCAAAGAAGAGCTTATGAATTTAGAGGGGGATACAGGTGGAAAAAGTATTATCAATCAATATTTGGAGGAAGTTTGCTTTGTTGATATAGCGGATGAGAAAAGCCTGTTTGATGTGGATACGCAGAAGGATTATGAGAAAGTATTATTATGGGATGGTGTAGAATATGATTTTTGATGAAATTGTTGTTGTGCGCGGTGGTGGAGATTTGGCTACAGGCACAATTCATAGACTGCACAGATGTGGATTTAAGGTACTGGTTTTAGAAGTGCCAAAGCCAACCTCTATCAGAAGAAAGGTGTCATTCAGCGAAGCAATCTATGATGGCAAAGCACAAGTCGAGGGAATTACAGCGGTCCATGTGAATAATGTTGAGGAAATAATGGAAGCATGGGAAAATGAGAATATACCCCTTATGATAGATCCAAAAGGTGAGCTAATCAAAGCAGTAAAGGCAAAGATTGTAGTTGATGCGATCATAGCCAAAAAGAATTTAGGAACATCAAAGCATATGGCGGACATCACAGTTGCTCTGGGACCAGGATTTGTGGCAGGATCAGATGTCGATGTAGTAATTGAAACCTCTAGAGGCCATGACTTAGGTAAATTGATTTTTCAAGGACAGGCAAAGAAGAATACTGGAGTTCCTGGAGTGGTTGGAGGTTACTCAAAAGAACGTGTAATATATGCAAGCTGTGATGGCAGTATAGACAATGTGAAGGATATCGGCGCAATTGTAGAAAAGGATGAAGTGCTTGCATATATAGGCAATACTCCGATTAGAGCGACAATTTCCGGACTCTTACGAGGGATTATCAGAAATGGAAGTACGGTAAAGGCAGGAGATAAGATAGCAGATATCGATCCGAGGATTTCAGAACTTGAAAATTGCAATAGAATTTCTGATAAATCTAGAAACATTGCAGGTGGAGTTTTGGAAGCAATATTATATATGGCAAATAGGAAGACGAGAGAGTTCAAGAGGAATTCTTTATAAGAGAAGTTGAGGTGAGGAGATTGAAAAAGATACCAGTGCAGGATGCAGTTGGTACAGTTCTATGTCACGATATTACGCAAATCATACCAAATGTCATAAAAGATAGAGCATTTAAAAAAGGACACATGATTTCAGAAGAAGATATTCCTGTGCTGCTTTCTCTGGGCAAGGATCATATTTATGTTTGGGAGAAAGTAGAAGGAGTTTTACATGAGGATCAAGCTGCTGAACGATTGGGAAAGCTAGCCGCTGGAAGAGGGCTTGTATTGAGTGAAGTCAAAGAAGGAAAAATTAATTTCATTGCGGAAAGCAATGGCTTATTAAAAGTCAATAAGGAGCTATTGTACAAGCTGAATCTCATTGAGGAAATCATATTGGTTACACTTCATAACAATTACCCTGCCAAGCAAGGAAAAAAGGTTGCTGGAGTAAGAATCATTCCTCTTTTAATTGATGAAGAAAAAATAGTAAAAGCAGAAGCACTGATTGGAAACGAAAAAATTATAAATATTGTGCCATTTCAGAAAATCAAAGTAGGTATTGTTACGACTGGAAACGAAGTTTTTTATGGAAGAATAAAGGATGCTTTTGGACCAGTCATTAGAGAAAAGCTGCAAGAGTACCAGTGCGAAGTACTTGGACAAACTATTCTGCCTGATGATTCGGAAAAGATAAAAGCCGGAATAGAAGACTGGATTGCAAAAGGGGCTGAAATGGTCATTTGTACTGGCGGTATGTCTGTAGATCCAGACGATGTTACACCGACAGCGATAAAGAATTCAGGAGCCCATATGATATCCTATGGTGTGCCAGTGCTTCCGGGAGCAATGTTTTTATTGGCATATAAAGATCAAGTACCCATTTTAGGTGTACCAGCCTGTGCGATGTATTCAAAGAGAACGGTACTGGATTTAATGCTTCCTAGAATATTAGCAAATGACAAAATTGAGTATGAGGAGCTAGCAGCCTACGGACACGGGGGATTTTGCATGGAGTGTGATGAATGTAGATTTCCTGATTGCAGCTTTGGAAAAGGGATTTAAAAGAAGCAGTGGCTGAAATTATCCGAACGATGAGTTTAGTTTTTGAAAAATTGTACGAATAAAGTTGACCCACATACTATTTTGTCGTAATATATATTTATATAATAGAATATGTTTCATATATCCGCAGAAATATGGTCTGCAAGTTTCTACCAGACTGCCGTAAATGGTCTGACTATGAGCAAGTGCACCCTGAAAAATTTTTTTAGGTGTGCAGTTTTTGACCTACACAATAGGAATAAACCTAGGTGTGTTAGGTTTTACTCTTTGCTCGAGTAGAACTTAACACACCTATTTTTTTATCAAAAAGACCCAGTTAAGCAATTGTGTTGATGCAAGCAATATTCATGCTGTCATCCTGAAGGAGAGGCGACTGAAGGATCTTAAGATTCTTCACTGCGTTCAGAATGACATGTTATACAATTGCAGAATGATTAAAGTCTGCTGTTCACTAAATATCAACAAAGTACTTTTACAAATCAATCGAAAAGTTTAAATGAATTATGGGGGAAGAAATGGATGTTTACTGCAAAAGAATTCTCACAACCAAAAACAATTGAGGAAGCATATCACATCCTTGTAAGCAGAAGGAATAATACGGTAATAGGCGGCAGTGCATTTTTGAGAATGAGCTCAAAGAAAATTGGTACTGCAATTGATTTATCCAAGCTTGAGCTGAATGAAATAAAAGAGCAAAACGAGTATATTGAAATCGGAGCATATGCAACCTTTCGAGATATTGAAACCAGCCCACTGTTACGGAATCATTTTAATGGAGTCCTTCCCAATGCAGTGAAGAATATCATTGGTATTCAATTTAGAAATATCGTCACGGTTGGTGCATCTGTTTTTTCAAAATATGGATTTTCTGATTTCATAACAGCTTTGCTTGCTTTAGATACAGAAGTAGAACTATATAAAGCAGGAAGAATGTCCTTAGAGGATTTTTTGAAAAGGCCATTTGAAAGAGATATCTTAACAAGGGTATTGATAAAGAAGAATCAAAGACAGGCGTCCTATCAGCATTTGAGAAATTCTATCAGTGATTATCCTATATTAAATGTGGCTGCCTCAAACTTGGACAACCATTGGATCCTTGTAGTGGGAGCTAGACCCCAAAGGGCACAAATAGCAAGGAAGGCTTCGAAGGCACTTTCTGAACATTTCAGCTTTGACGATTTGGATCAGATTGCAGCGCTGGCAGCTGAAGAACTAGCATTTGGCACCAATGAGCGAGGTACGGCCAATTATCGCCAAGCAATGTGCAAGGTATTGGTGAAAAGAGCAATTACGGAGGTCTTACAATGCAAATAGAGATCATTTTAAATGGAAATAAGGTTACCTATGATGTGAAAAATGATGAATTCTTAGCAGATACGCTGAGAGCTCATGGTATTTCCAGTGTAAGAAAAGGATGCAACACAACATGCTGTGGGCTCTGCACCATATGGATAGATGAAAAGCCAGTATTGTCCTGTGCAGCGCTTTCCATTCGCGCAAATGGCAAACGTATAACTACAATGGAAGGTCTTCAAAAGGAATCGGAAGAATTTGCGCAGGTTCTTGTGGCAGAAGGCTCAGAACAATGTGGGTTTTGCAGTCCTGGCTTTATTATGACTGTAATAGCAATGAAAAGAGAATTAAAAAACCCAACAGAGGAAGAAATTCTTCATTATTTAACAGGCAATTTGTGCAGATGCACTGGTTATATGGGACAGCTAAGGGCAATTAAGAAATATTTGGGGGTGATGTAGCATGAGTTTTGTCGGCAAAAGCATACCCAAGATTGATGGAATTGCCATTGCAACGGGGAAACCAGTTTACACAGAGGATATGGTACCTGCGAATGCCTTGGTAGTAAAGCTTCTGAGAAGCCCTCACGCCTTTGCTAGAATTCAGTCTATTGATACTTCAAAAGCGGAAGCCTTAGAAAATGTAGAGTGCATATTCACTTACAAGGATGTACCCAACTGCAGATTTACACTTGCAGGACAATCTTTTCCAGAGCCATCTCCCTATGATCGCTTAATCTTAGATGAAATCCTTAGGTATGTAGGAGCTGAAGTGGCAATCATTGCTGCTGTAGATGAAGAAACAGCAGAAAAGGCAATGAAGCTGATTCAGGTAGAATATGAAATTTTTGAGCCAGTTTTGGATTATGAAAAGGCCATAGACCATCCATCCATTGTCCATTCTGAAACAGATCTGCACTGCAACTTTGATATTGGGATGCAGCAGAAAAGGAATATTGTCTCCTACCAAAAGGTAGAGGTGGGCAATGTAGAGGAGGAATTCAATAAATGTCAGGTTGTGGTAGAGGAGACTTGCTACACCCAAGCGCAAGCCCACGGCATGATGGAGACCTATCGGGCATTTAGCTATCTTGACCATACAGGAAGGCTAGTGGTTGTTAGCTCAACACAGATACCTTTTCATGTGAGAAGGCAGCTATCAAGGGCATTGAATATGCCTGCAAGTAAAATAAGAGTGATTAAACCTAGAATTGGCGGCGGTTTTGGCGGGAAGCAGACTGGTGCTGTGGAAATGTTCGCAGCCCTGGTGACCCAAAGAACTGGGAAACCAGCAAGCATTATCTATGATAGAACAGAAACCTTTATGGCTACAAACAGCCGTCATGCAATGAGATTAACTGTAAGACTGGGAGCGGATATGGAAGGCTATATCAGAGTTGTAGATATACAGGGCTTGTCGGATACGGGAGCTTATGGAGAACACGCATCTACTACTTTTATGGTTGTAGGTGAAAAAACACTGCCTCTTTATAATAAGACAAATGCAGTTCGCTTTGAGGGAAATGTAGTGTATACCAACAAGATGCCAGCAGGGGCTTTTCGAGGTTATGGGGCCACACAAGGAACCTTTGCTTTGGAAACAGCCGTAAATAAGCTGGCTGAAAAAATCAATATGGATCCTACAGAGATTCGCTTAAAGAATCTCATCAAAGAGGGAGAAACCTCCTTGGTATCCGAAGGTAAAAAACTTGGCAGCTCAACCTTGCATAAATGTATCGCCAAGGGGCGGGAAATGATTGGCTGGGATGAGAAATATCCAAGGAGAGAGCTTGGTGACAATAAGGTAAGAGCCCTTGGTATGGCTGTAACCATGCAGGGCTCAGGAATTGCGAATATTGATACAGCCTCCGCTGAAATTCGTTTAAATGATGACGGAAGCTATACACTGTTAATTGGTTCTACAGATATGGGGACAGGCAGTGATACCATATTAAATCA
>JAQSYB010000025.1 GCA_029256365.1 Clostridia bacterium | reverse complement strand
GTTAAGGTAAGCAGCTTAGGAGAGTTGATATAGGTATTTCTATGCATTACACCATAACGCACAAATTCAGCATTCTCTAATCCCGGTATCAAGCTGAATACTCTTTTTTGCTCTCCCCATTTCAAATGAGTTTGAAACCCAACTATATTGTATAGGGTTCCTTCTTTGTTGTCTTGACGAAGCTGCACCACTGCGTGAAACTTCTTGACATTTCTAGGGTCAGTGAGTCCCACAGGCTTAAGAGGTCCGAAAAGCAACGTCATGGGACCTCGACGGGCCATGGTCTCTACTGGCATACAGCCTTCGAAGACGATTTCCTTCTCAAACTTCTTTAGAGGAACAACCTCAGCTGATATCAACTCTTTATAAAAATGATTATATTCTTCTTCATCCATTGGACAATTTATATAATCGCTTTCACCCTTATCATAGCGTGAAGCCTTAAATGCCTTACTCATGTCGATACTTTCAAAAGAGACAATAGGTGCTGCTGCATCATAAAAGTACAAATAGTCATCGTCTGTTATATTCATGATGCTTTGTGACAACTTATCTGATGTCAAAGGTCCAGAAGCTATAATAACATATTCATCCCGAGGTATGTCAACTAATTCTTCATAAATTATTTCAATATTAGGATGATTTTTAATTTTTTCTGTAACCTCTTCTGAGAATTTTTCTCTATCTACCGCCAGAGCTCCCCCTGCTGGGACAGCATGTTTATCTGCACATTCCATTATTAATGAGCCTAGTCTTCTCATCTCTTCTTTCAACAGTCCTATGGCGCTTTCCAATTGATTTGATCTTAAGGAATTGCTGCATACAAGTTCTGCAAATTTATCTGTATGATGGGCTGGTGTTGTATTTGTAGGTCTCATTTCATAAAGTTTAACCTTTATGCCGCTCTGTGCCAGCTGCCACGCTGCTTCACTACCTGCCAACCCTGCTCCTATAACTATTACATAATCTTTCAAACTTACACCTACTTATCTGTTTTCTTTTGATAACTGCAATTTTCATTCATGCATTTATAAACTGTTCCGGACTTGCTTTCCTTTTTTACCATGTTGCTTCCACATTCCGGACAGGTATCCTTCACTGGCTCATCCCATGATACGAAGTCACATTCGGGATATCTGCTGCATCCAAAGAATTTCTTTCCTCTTTTGGATCTTCTTTGCACCAGTTCACCTTCACATTTCGGGCATTTTATACCAGTATATTCAAGAATCGATTTTATGTTTCTACATTCAGGGAAGCCTGGGCAAGCTAAAAATTTCCCAAATTTACCTTGCTTATACACCAAGTTTCTGCCACAATGTTCGCAAATAACGTCACTTACTTCATCTTCAATTTTAATTTTCCCGATTTTCTCTTCTGCTGTTTGTAGTACCAGTTCAAAAGGATTGTAAAACTCTCTGATGATTTCTACCCAATTCTTTTCTCCATCCTCTACATCATCAAGCTTCTTTTCCATGATAGCGGTAAATTCAGCATTCACAATATCTGAAAAATATTCCTTCAGAAGATCATTTACCATATCTCCCAACTCTGTTGGAATAAGGAACTTCTTATCCCTGACGATATATCCTCTAGCAAGTATGGTAGAAATGATAGGTGCATATGTACTCGGTCTTCCTATTCCTTTTTCCTCCAATACCTTAACCAAGGTAGCTTCCGTATAGCGCTGGGGCGGCTCAGTGAAGTGCTGCTTATCTTCAAGCTTTTTGAGCTTTAATTGCTGACCCTCTGTCAACTCCGGTAAAGCTACGTCATCAAACTCCCCTTTTTCTTCCTTATCTGTTTTGCTGTCCATATATATATGTAAGAATCCATCAAATTTTAATATGCTGCCAGAGGACTTAAATAAATACTCTTTGGCATGAATATCAGCTGAAACTGTATCATACAATGCTGCTTGCATCTGACTTGCAGCAAATCTTTCCCAAATAAGCTTATAGAGCTTAAATTGGTCTTTTTCCAAGGAATCTTTTATTGCATTAGGCTCTCTACGAATGGATGAAGGCCTAATCGCTTCATGGGCATCTTGTACCTTTTTGCCTGATTTTTGCGCTCTTACTTCTGTATTGATGTATTTCTTACCGTACATCTCTTCTATATACTCAACGGCTTCTTTTTTTGCATCATCAGATACTCTAGTAGAGTCGGTTCTGATATATGTAACCAGACCAACTGTACCTTCACCCTTTATATCTACACCTTCATACAACCGCTGGGCCAGCATCATTGTTTTTTTCGTTGTAAAGCCTAATTTTTTATATGCCTCCTGCTGCAAGCTGCTGGTTGTAAAAGGGAATGGCGCATTTCTTTTCTTCTCTCCCTTTTTAATCTTTCCTACAACGTAATCTGCACCTTCTAGTTTTGAAAGAAGTTGCTTCATACTTTTTTCATCATTTATTTCCAGCTTTTCACCAGCTGCGCCGTAGAACTTTGCATCAAAGTTTTTCTTACTGCTAGGCTCTGTCAGCTTAGCAATCAAGCTCCAATATTCCTTTGGAACAAAGCTTTTTATTTCATTTTCCCTATCGCTAATTAGTCTTACAGCAACAGATTGAACTCTACCCGCACTTAGACCCTTCTTGACTTTTTTCCAGAGCAAGGGACTTATCTTATATCCTACAAGCCTGTCTAATACCCTTCTTGCCTGTTGTGCATCAATTACATTCATATTTAACTTCCTTGGGTTTTTCAAGGCAGTTGTCACGGCAGTTTTGGTGATTTCATTAAACTCAATGCGACATGCTTTTGAAGTATCAATACCCAGCAAAGCTGCTAGATGCCAAGATATTGCTTCGCCCTCTCTATCAGGGTCAGTTGCAAGGAATACCTTATCAACATTTTTTGCTTCTTTTTTAAGCTTTTCCGAAATAGGTCCTTTGCCTCTGATTGTAATATATTTCGGTTGAAAATTGTTTTCTATATCAATACCAATCTGGCTTTTAGGCAAATCTCTAATATGACCCATAGATGCCTCTACCTTATAGCCAGAACTAAGAAACTTCTTGATGGTTTTAACTTTTGCAGGTGACTCCACAATGATCAAAGCTGTTTTCAATTCTTCCACCTCATTTTAAAAATTCATCACAATTATAACAGATGAATATAACAATTACCATCAATACTGGCAATTATTGCATCTTTTATTGCTACTTAATATTATACACATCAACTTATTTTGTCAACTCACAATAATATATCCCGCTTATGCTTGTAATAATACCCCTTAGTTCCATAATCGCCGCAAAGCTTAATACTTCATTGATTTCCATCCCAGTATCAGCTGCCAGCTGATCGGCACTTTTTCCATTTTCCAGCAAAGCAGCCATGATAAGCGCTTCCTCATTATCAAGATTAAGTTGTTTTGTATTTGTATTGTTCACCATATAATCTCCTGGTAGTTCTACCAGAATATCTTCTATATTATTAACCAACTTTGCACCATTTTTAATTAAGTTGTTTGTACCTGCACTGTTGGGAGAATTTATATTACCCGGCACTGCGAATACATCACGACCTTGCTCCAAAGCAAAATCTGCCGTTATAAGGGAGCCACTTTTTACATTTGCCTCTACCACTAAGGTTCCCAAAGACAACCCACTTATGATTCTATTACGAGCAGGAAAGTTCCCCGGAACAGGCTGAATGCCCAATGGGTATTCCGATACAACTGCCCCATTTTTCATAATGTCTCTATATAAATTGATATTGCTTCTAGGATAAGGGTTGGTAACCCCGCAAGCAAAAACTGCTATGGTTCTTCCTCCGCCTTTTATTGCACCCTTATGTGCCGCAGCATCTATTCCCAATGCCATTCCGCTGATTACAGTAATGCCATTTTGAGCTAAGTCATATGCAAGCTTCTCAGCCGTTTTAAGACCATATTCACTGGCTTTTCTTGAGCCTACTATGGATATAGACTCATTATCCTCTTGCTTAAGTTCCCCTAAGGAATACAAAATAGGTGGTGGATCGTAAATGTTCTTCAAATTCATAGGGTATTCATCCTGATTGGATAGATATACATTTATACCATTATCTTTTACTTTTTTAAGATATTTATCAATTTTTTCAATACTTCTATTATTCATAACAACCTCTACAACATCATCATGAATCACACCGCATCGTTTTAACTCCTCCCTACTGCTATAAAAAACATTCTCAGCTGTTTGAAAGCATTGAATCAATTTGTAGAATTTTCTCGAGCCTATTCCCGGCAGACTTGACAGCCATACCCAGTATTTCAAATCTCTCATGTCCAAACTCCTATTCATACCTCAAATTTTTCAAATCTTGATTATTTGGTGCCTGGCACCAAATAATCAAGATTTGATTTATCTTCTATATAGTATATTTTCGATCCATACATCTATGCTGCAGTGCTTCTGCTATATGGCGCACATTGATATCAGATGCTTCTTCCAAGTCTGCAATCGTTCTAGCAACTTTCAGAATTCGATTGTAGGCCCTGGCACTTAGATTATATTTTTCAAAGGCTTGCTTTAACAGCTGTTTTTCTTTATTGCCAATGGCACAGTATGCGTTGATGTGTTTTGGCTTCAATTGTGAATTGAAATATATTCCATCCGCCTTATATCTTTCAATTTGAATGCGTCTTGCTTGATTTACTCTTTCCTTAATACTTTTTGAGCTTTCTTTCTTCACATTGTCAGCAATGTCATGAAACTTAATTGGTGCTACTTCAATGTGCAAATCGATTCGATCCATCAAGGGTCCAGAGATTCTCCCCATATAATTTTTTATTTGCATAGGTGAGCAAGTACATCGATTGGACTCATCTCCAAAATAACCACATGGACAAGGATTTACTGAGCTTATCATGATAAATTTTGCAGGGTAGGTAATGGAACCATTTACTCTGGAAATCGTTACACATTCATCCTCAAGAGGTTGCCTCAAAACCTCTAGCACATGCTTTGGAAACTCTGGCATTTCATCTAAAAACAACACGCCATAATGAGCTAAGGAAACCTCTCCAGGATGTGGTATTCTACCGCCTCCAATTAAGGCTGCGCTTGACATCGTGTGATGAGGTGCTCGAAAAGGTCTTCTGGTGATTAGAGTGCTTCTGTCCTTCAATAAGCCTGATACACTATATATTTTTGTAACCTCTAAGCTTTCCTCAAAGCTCATATTAGGAAGTATAGAGGGCAATCTGCGTGCAAGCATCGTTTTTCCTGAACCAGGGGGACCAACCATCAGTACATTGTGTCCACCTGCTGCCGCTATTTCTAAGGCACGTTTGGCTGTATCCTGACCCTTTACGTCCAAGAAATCAAAATCATAGAATTCTTCCAAACTAAAATATTTCTCAACATCTACTGTATGCTTGCTTATTTGATTGTTCCCATTTAAAAAATCTGCCATTTGTATGATTGAGCTTACGCCATATACCTCTATTCCTTTTATTAATGCTGCTTCATCTGCATTTTCTGTTGATACAAGTATTTTATTTATCCCGTTCTTCTCTAGCTCTATGCACATAGGCAGTATGCCCCTAATACCCTTTACAGAGCCATCTAAGGACAGTTCTCCTAAAAAAGCATAGTTCCCTAGGGATTCACAGTTGATATCCCCTGTGGCTTGCAAAATCCCAGCAGCTATTGCCAAATCGAATATTGACCCCTCCTTCTTTATATCAGCCGGAGCAAGATTTACTGTAATTCTCTTTTGCGGAAATTGAAATTCCGAATTTTTTATTGCTGCTCTAACCCTTTCCCTAGACTCCTTCACAGCAGTATCCGGCAGGCCGACAATATCAAAACCCGGTAATCCATTTGACAAATCAATTTCTACATCCACTATGTAACCACTAATTCCATACAGTGCACAAGATTTCGTTTTCAATATCATTTTATCACCTATTTTTACATATTTTGCTATTAAATTCTATATTTAAATTACTTTTCCTGCCAGTTCCGAAAAAATGCATAAAAAAAACAAGCTTACGCTTGTTCAGTTTATCTTATCTCTTTTTTCTTACTGCAAATTCATACATCAGTATGGCTGCTGCAATTCCAGCATTTAAGGATTCAGCTTTACCAGGCATAGGTATTGTTATATTCCGCGTTGTAGCTGCTTTTACATCATCCTTCAACCCTTTTGCCTCATTCCCAATTACAATAGCCCTCCGTTGTTGGTGCTCAATTTCGATACAGCTTAAGCTGCTGTGAGGGTCAGCTCCCAATACATCTGTGCCAATTGCCTTGAGTTTCTCTATTAAATCAAGGATGGCTGAATCTGTAATAATCGGAATATGAAATATAGATCCCATGGTAGCTCTTAGAGTTTTGCTGTTATATAAGTCTACACAGCCTTGAGACAACACCACTCCATCCAAACCACAAGCATCTGCAGTTCTTATAATCGTTCCTACATTACCAGGGTCTCTAACCTCATCCAATAATATGATTTGAAAGCTCGGTTTTTCAAGTACTTTTTCTATATTCTGCTCTTGCTTATACAGTACAGCCAAAGCACCCTGAGGCGTCTCCATTTGACTGACTTCTGCAAACAGCCTTTCATCTGTTATAAATACTGGTATATTGCCTATTTGGCATTTCTCTAGCAATTCAATGCTCTCTGCACTTTGTAACGCCGCCTCACACAACAGCAATAAGCAAAATGACTTTTCATAATCCAAGGCTTCATTTATTAGCTTGTAGCCTTCTATAACATATTGTCCGAGGCTGTCTCTGTGTTTTTTTGCATGTAAGGATTTTACATGCTTTATGTGCTTATTTTGATTGCTTGTTATGACCTCATTCATTATAGTTCCACTTTCTTTTCTAGTCTTTTCAAATCATCATTGCTTCCTATAACAACCAAAACGGTATCTTCTTTAATTTCGTCATCTGCCATAGGCGCTGCGTTGATCTTATCATTACTTGTACTCTTAAGTGCAACAACATTTATTCCAAATCTCGCACGAAGATTTAGCTCTCTCAGCTTTTTTCCTACCCAGTTTATAGGGACAGTAAACTCTATTATACTGTATTCTGGCGATAACTCAATAAACTCAAGTATATTTGTAGCGATCAGGTTGTGTGCAACACGCTCACCCATGTCTCGTTCAGGAAAAACAACTCGATCTGCGCCGATTTTATAAAGCACCTTTGCATGCAAATCATTTTGAGCCTTCGCCACAACATATTTTACACCAAGCTCCTTTAACATTAAGGTTGTAATGATACTAGATTGAATATCTGAACCAATTGCAACAATTGCAACATCAAAATTTCTCACGCCCAAAGATTTAAGCACGCTTTCATCCGTACTATCTGCAGTGACAGCATGGGTTACCAATTCTGATATCTTTTGTATGGATTCTTCATTTAGATCTATCGCCAGCACCTCATGACCTAATCCATAAAGCCTTTGAGCCAATGCACTACCAAACCTACCTATTCCAATAACAATAAATTGTTTCATGTCGTCTCCCTTCTAACCTACAATTATCCTATCTTCCGGATATTTAATGTGTCCCCTGTTCTTATTGGCGCTTTGAGCCAATGCAAGGACCAATGATAAGGGGCCTACTCTACCTGCGAACATACATAATATTATAATCACTCGACCAGCCGATGTTAGACTCGGTGTATAGTTCATCGTTAAACCAACTGTACCAAATGCTGAGGTCGCTTCAAATAATAAAGTCATAAAATCGCTATTATTATAAGGTGTCTCCGCAATTGAAAGAACCATCGTTGCTACTACGACCAATAAAAATGATATCAAAACAACTGAAATCGCTCTATAAACCAAATATTTAGGCAGCCTTCTTTTGAAGAGCTCTGTACTTTCTCTGCCTCGTACAACAGAGAACACCGTAAAAAATAAAATACCTGCTGTAGTAATCTTTATCCCACCCGCCGTAGAGCCTGGCGCTCCACCTATGAACATAAGTATGATTGTCATAAACTTAGTCGGCAGAGATAAGGATGGCAAATCCAATGTATTAAATCCCACTGTCCTGGGAGTTATGGATTGAAAAAAAGATGCTAATATTTTCCCTGACCAAGGCAGATTTCCAATTGTTGCAGAATTGTTGACTTCCATTAGAAAAATAAATACAGTTCCCAGTAGAATCAATCCCGCTGTAGTAGATAGTACCACTTTAGAATGCAGCGACAGTTCATGAACATTTCTTTTCTTAAAAGCATGATAACAATCTATCCATACCGAAAATCCTAGTCCCCCAATCACTACAAGCATCATGGCATTGATATTGATAATCGGATTGTTTACATAGCTTGTAAAGCTTGAAAATGGACCTGAATGCTCTCCCATTAAATCAAAACCTGCATTGCAAAAGGATGAAATTCCATGCCACAATCCATAAGCCAATCCCCTGCCCCATCCAAACTGTGGAATAAAAACACTAGAGAAAATCAATGCTCCGGTTAATTCCATTGCAAAGGTTGCAATAATAATATTCTTTGTTAACCTTACCATTCCTTCTAAATCAAACTGATTGTAGGATTCCTGCAGAAGCATTCTCTCTTTTAAGGTAATCCTTCTGCCAACAAGCAACGCCAGCATTGTAGAAAATGTCATTATTCCAAGACCTCCAATTTGGATAAGAGTAATGATAACAACCTTACCAAATGCTGTCCAATGGGTCCCAGTATCAACTACCACCAGCCCTGTTACACAGGTTGCAGAGGTTGCAGTAAAAAGAGCATTAATAAATCCAATGCTTTCTCCGTTCTTACTGGCTATGGGTAAATTAAGTAATATTGTACCTGCAAGTATTATGATTGCAAAGCTCATAACAACTGCTCTTGTTGGAGATATATTAAATTTTCTACTTAACTCGTTTAATGTATTTATGTTAAACACCTCAGTTATTCTCAAAAACATTAGTAAATATTGTAATTTAAAGTATTATTATAGCATGATAGAAAGCATTAATAAACCACTTTTATAAAACGAGCACTGTGAATGCTATTAAAATCCATATGTAATACCATGATATTTATTATCTGCATTTTTTAGCTTTTATAGTATGAATCATCATATTTTTGTAAGTTGTTTATTTACCTAACCTATAAACAATAAAAAAAGTAAACCCAAGGGTTTACTTTTATTTTTTAATTAAGAACTAAACTGACTTTTTGCTGTTTCAACAAGCTTTGCAAAGCCTGCTGCATCATTTATAGCCATCTCAGAAAGCATCTTTCTGTTGATTTCTATACCTGATTTCTTTAAGCCATTCATAAGTCTGCTGTAAGACATTCCATTCATTCTTGCAGCTGCGTTTATTCTTGCTATCCAAAGCTTTCTAAAATCTCTTTTTCTCAGCTTTCTGCCGATATAAGCAAATCTTAATGCTCTAATAACTGTTTCATTTGCTGCTCTATATTTCTTGCTTCTTGCTCCGAAGAAACCTTTAGCAAGCTTCATTATTTTTCTACGTTTCTTATGTCCGCTAACTGCTCTTTTTACTCTTGCCATTTTTCGCTGCCTCCCTGTATCTTATTTGTATGGTAATAATTTTCTAATCATTTTAGCTTGTGTATCACTTGCGTATGAACCTTTTCTAAGCTTTCTAGTTCTCTTAGTTGACTTCTTTGTCAATATATGTGCTTTAAATGCGCATGCTCTCTTTACTTTACCGGACTTAGTAAAACTAAATCTCTTCGCTGATGCCCTGTGGGATTTTTGCTTAGGCATTATTAAACCACTCCTATCCTATGTTATTTATGAATTTTGTTTTGGTGCTATTGTCATGCTCATGTTCTTGCCTTCAAGTCTTGCTGGTTTTTCAACAACACATGAATCTTTGATAATTTCAATAAACTTGTTTAATGCTTGATTACCAAAGCTCGCATGATCAACTTCTCTGCCTCTGAATCTTATTGTAACTTTAATCTTATCTCCATCTTCAAGGAACTTTAAAGCATTCTTTGCCTTTACATGCAAATCATGTTCCTCAATGTTTGGAGTAAAGCGGATTTCCTTAAGCAAAGTAATCTTTTGATTCTTTCTTGCTTCTTTTTCTTTTTTGCTGTTTTCAAATTTAAACTTTCCATAGTCCATAATTCTGCATACAGGCGGTTTGGCCTGAGGTGCGATTTTTACTAAGTCAAGTTGTCTTTCATTAGCAAGCTCCATCGCTTGGCGTGAGGTCATTATTCCCATTTGATCACCATTAGAATCTATTACTCTAAGCTCACGGTCTCTAATTTCCTCATTGATTTGTAAATCTTTATTGCTGCTTATACGTATCACCTCCAAAAAATATTTTAGGCAGGTAGATAAATCCACCTGCCGTAAAAGCTACGAACTGTATATACCTTACTGACAATATCGTAAGGTGAGAAGTGGATCTTCTACTTGATAGTTATGTTAAATTCATTCAAAATTGTATAATGCAATACAATTACTAATTTATGTTACTACTAATATTTGCATTTGTCAATGTTTTTATTTTAATTAAGGATATGTTAAAAAATTGTGTTGATGTAAGCAATATTCATGCTGTCATCCTGAAGGAGCGGCGAATGGAGGATCTTAAGATTCTTCACTACGTTCAGAATGACATATTATGCATTTACAGAATGATTAAAGTTTGCTGTTCACATACATTTTACCTGTGCTACTTTACCAATTCGCAAATTGCTTCAGCATAGATTTTTGTGCATTTTATCAAGTCATCAACATCGATATATTCATCCTTTTGATGGGCAAGCTCTGGTTGACCTGGAAACAGCGGTCCAAATGCCACTGCATTTTTGATTGCTCTTGAATATGTTCCGCCGCCAATAGATATCAGTTTGGTCTTTTCACCAGTTATTCTTTCATATACCTCACTGAGTTTTTTCACTAAGAAATTATCAGCTGGTACGTATAATGGTGCCTTACCAGCAATCTCCTGATACTCCAACCCTGCATCAGCAATTCTTCTATCTATTATAGCATAAACATCATCCCTTGTTTTGGTAACAGGATATCTTATATTAATCGTAGCTGCTGCATGCTCCTCATTTAATTCAAAAACACCCAAATTAAACACAAGCTTGCCAGATACCTCATCCTCCATAAATAAACCAAAGCTGGTTCCATCCGTTTCCATCCCAATGCTTCCATTCATAAATCTTACAAATTCTGTTTTTTCGTCTGTGCACAAAGGAAGCATGCTCAGGAAGGAAACCAATTGTGAAATTGCATTGATTCCTTTCTCCGGTGTACTGCCGTGTGCTGATACGCCATAGGATTTTACGATGTATTTTGTATCTTCTATCTCAATATCAATTTTAGCACCTTGTTTTTGCTTTATTGCACTTAGAGCATTTTCTATGGCTTCTCCAGAATTTTTTTGAATATCTAACACACATTCGCAATAGTCCGGTACCATATTTGGTCTATTGCCGCCTTTTATACTTTTTATTTTAATTCCGCCATCAGTTGATTCAATTTGACGAAACTTCTTATTGATTTTAAAAATTGTAATACCCATTTCACTGTTGATGATTGGAAAATCTGCATCTGGAGAGAAGCCGCAGCTTGGCATTTCCTCACTTAGGAAATAGTTTTTCATGCAGTCCCAGCGTCCGCTTTCTTCATCACAG
>JAQSYB010000309.1 GCA_029256365.1 Clostridia bacterium | reverse complement strand
CTTTCTTCATAAAAAATTCTTTCATTTGCACTCCGTAATTTTACACATTACTATGTATTATTATAACGTAGAATAGAGAGTTGTCAACCCTTTGCAGAATCATGATTATAGCATGATTTCCAACTATTTCATCTGCTGAATATTTTTTGTAACTTCTATGATATTTCTTTTAAAAATCTTTAATTCGCTATCTTCGGGATACTTTGTTCCATATCTGACTTCTTCGTATATTCCTGTTATACTGACCAATTCCTTCTCTTGATTTGGAGCTTTGGACAGTATAATCTGCAAAACTTCCTGTGCTGTGAAGTTATCCTTAGAAATTATTTTTTTGTTATAAAGCTTCTGAATAAAGCTTTTGTATTCATTGCGCAGCTTATCTCTGTTGTCTGCAGTAAGCATAAATGAAATGCTGCCAGCTGCTCTTCTCATGGCTCCTGTCAGTTTGCCGATTGTACCAAGCTTCTTTTGTTTGCCGCCTTTTATTATAAATTCCTTTTCCTCTTCAAAATCCTGCTCTTCCTCGAACCTTGTGAGTCTATCAATAAATTTAAACAAAAGATAAACTGCATAGGCACATATGCTTACCATAAACATAAATGTCAAAATCTTGCCTATCAGCTGAATAAAAGGTGAGCTTGTGTTTGTTAAGGCTTCCTTATATTGCTCAGGCATGCCTAGTATGTTTTTAAAGTCCGGCTTGGGCTGACCTTTTTGATTTGGCAGCTCAATTAGATTATAGATATAGTTCAACAGCCATGCTAAGGGATATGTAAGCAGCAATATGCCTTTTACGATCCATGCATATATCAATCGAAAAACAAAAACAAATGGAAACACCGCTGCTTTAAATACAGTTGGTATAGACATTACCACGGTTATGCCTAACATAAAAATAGGAGCTGCTATATCAAAGGCTGTTCTTTTCACGTTTTCATTTTTGCTGACATATCGGAAATTTTTTAACTCAGACAGCATATAAACTGCCATGATGATGTACAGCACTGAATATCTCATAAGCTCATTTGAAACCATATGGAAGTTAATGCTTGCTGCATTGATAACAAACAAAAAAACCGCGCTTCGATAAAAGCCTTCCACTGTATATAAATAAAGCACGTTGCCCAGATAGCTTGTGTAGGATCTATGGTATAGAAATACAAGTGCAATAAATCCAATAGGCAAGGTAAACAAATGAAAGTCAATGATTGCAGCTGCGCCAATTGACAGAATTACAATTGCCAGTCCTATGGAACCAACAACATAACCATGTTTATGCTTGTTATTGCTATTGTATGGTAAAAAGTTTGCAGATAGTCCACATATTGCTGTTATTAAGAAAAACAGGATACTTATGCTGCTTCCTCTGACCACTTGATTTACAACCAAAAATCCAATATAGAACAATATGGCATCTGCTGCAGCTGCAATGATCCGAAACCACAGCTGCTTGTCGTTATATGGCTTCATAATGTTCTCCCTCCTGTTTGTAATAATAAAGCTCTAGGTTGGAGGGAATGCTTATGTCACTCGTGCTTAGGGATATCACTGTAGTCTTTATATTGCCCAAGGATTGCACAACCTCTACAAGCTCTTCACTTATTTCAGGGGTAACTACAATGACCTCTGTGCCCCAGGAAAAATCATTTATTAAGAGCTTCAAAAGCTCTCTTGATTTGTACTTCTTAAAGTAGCTGACCTTTGCCATAGCCTCCAATATTGAAATCATATGTCTATCACCTGTATCCGGATCTAGGGCATTGGTCTCCTCGGTTCCCAAGGTATGGGCATTAGTAGCAAATCCAAAAGGTATTCCAAGCTCATGAAGCATGGTTCCCAAGGAGGCACATACCTCAATTGCCCCTTCGATTGTATTGATCTCCTTCTGCGTCAGACAGTACTCCTGCCTCTCCAAGTTGAGTATGATCATGATTCGCTTGTCTGCCGTAAAGTCATATTTGTTGACCAAAAGCTGTTGATTCTTGGCTGTGGCTTTCCAGTTTATCCTCTTTAGACTGTCATTCCCGCTGTATGCTCTTACTCCTGTAATAACCATTGGATCTTCAATAATCCAACGTTTTACACTGAAATCTCCCTGGGTTGTATTTGCAGGGATTAGAGCACCTCTTAAGTCTTTTATATTGGGGTACACTGCAAGGCTAGCCAATACGTCCTTTTCTATACTATATTCCTCTGTTCCCAGCATGTTGGTAGAGACCATTGTCACATGCTTGAGCTGATAAAAGCCTCTCTTTACTGCCTTCAGTTGATATCTTCTTACAACTCTTTGATATGGCATCAAAGAAAGCATACTGTTATGGAGATATACTTCCTCGTTTAAGGGCTGTATATTTGTATGAATCTCGAATTCTAGTCCAAAGTGCAGCTTCTCGTCTATACTGACCCAAGTCAAGGGTAAAAACTTTCTGTTTTCTACTGTCATTTCATATGTCACCTTATCTCCAGGAAAAACCCCCGTGCTATCAAAGCTTCTGGTGATATATA
>JAQSYB010000308.1 GCA_029256365.1 Clostridia bacterium | reverse complement strand
TAGCTCTAAATGTCAGCTGCAGCAAGAAAGCAGCTTTGGAGAATCCAATAGAGGGTTCATGGGAAGATATTGAAAACGCAGCCACAGGTACAACAGTGAATTTCTATATGTGGGGAGGCGATACAAGAATCAACAAATGGGTTGATGAGTATGCAGCACCACGATTAAAAGAAGAATACAACATGAAATTAAATAGAGTGTCTATGAATGCAGAGGACTTTGTAAATAAGCTGATTAGTGAGAAATCGGCTGCAAAAGAAAATGGAAGCATAGATCTTCTTTGGATAAATGGTGAGAATTTTTATACCACCAAGGAAAATGGTTTGCTCTATGGTCCTTTTGCTGAAAAGCTGCCAAATTATCAAAAATACATCAAGCAGGATGCTCCTGAAAATCAGCTGGATTTTGGCTATCCTATAGAGGGCTATGAGGTTCCATATGGTAGAGCACAAATGGTGTTTGTTTATGACAGTGAAAAAACACCAGTGCCACCTAAGAACTTTGCAGAGCTGGAAAGCTTCATAAAAAACAATCCAGGCAAATTTACATATCCTGCACCACCTGATTTTACAGGAAGTGCTTTTATAAGAAACATGATGTATATGACAACAGGGGGCTATGACCAATATATGAATATAGAGCCTGAAGCAGTCCAGGGCAAAGCATCAGGACTATGGAGCTTCCTAAATGAAATAAAGCCATATTTATGGCGAGAGGGGACTACGTATCCAGCTACCATAGGGCAGCTAGACACGATGTTTGCTGATGGGGAAGTGCTGATGTCAATGACATATATGCCAATCAAGCCTTCCGGAGATATTTTAAAAGGATTGTATCCAAAGGGAACCAAAACCTTTGTATTGGAAGAAGGAACCATAAGCAATACACATTTCCTGGCGATACCGCAAAATGCCAGCAACAAAGCAGGGGCTATGGCTGCAGCCAATATGCTTATGAGCTTTGATGCGCAGCTTTCCAAGTTGGATCCAAACAACTGGGGAGATTTACCGGTGTTCGATACAACCAAACTAAGCACAGAAGAAAAAGCAGCACTTGCAGCGCTGGATTTGGGCAGTGCTACCTTGAGTCAGGAAGAAATGGGTAAGTACCGTTCTCCAGAAATACCAGCGAAGCTGATTCCTGTTATAGAGGCGCTTTGGACAGAATTCATAGTCAAGGAGTAATAAAACGATGCAAAGAAAAAGACTGGAAGCAGCAGCTTTGCTATTGCCTTTGATCATTCTATATATCATACCCTTGATCGGGTCAATTTTCACCATATTTGCTCAAGGGCTGGGGTATTTTCCGGTTCTGGACATGAAGCATATGACTCTAGGATATTATGCTGAAGCCATAGGGAGCATGGATTTTCTACGCTCTTTAACCTTTAGTTTTTATACAGCTTTTATATCAACGACAGCAGCGATATTGCTTGGTTTTATTGCTGCTGTTGTTTTATTGAAATATGAAAAGGAAGGCATGCTGCACAATTGGATTAAGCTGCCTTTGTTTACGCCGCATTTTACTGCTGCTTTTATTATATTTATCATGCTTTACCAGGCAGGACAGCTATCTAGGCTGGCTGGGCAGATTGGTGTGATTGAAGCAATAGACCAATTTCCTCATTTGATTTTTGACAGAAAAGGTCTTGGGATCATATTGACTTGTATTTGGAAGGAAACACCCTTTGCTATTTTGGTGATATATGCTGCCATGAAATCCATAGGTAAAAGCCTGAAGGATACAGCGTACAGCTTAGGGGCATCAGAGCTCGGCTATGTGAAGAATATTGTCCTACCAATGTGCATGCCTACGATTGCTTCTACCTTTATGATATTATTTGCTTATAACTTTGGAGCCTTTGAAGTGGCATACTTGATTGGTCCTTCTTATCCAAGAGCATTGCCGGTTTTGGCCTATATAGCACATGTATCTCCAGACTTAGCTGCCAGGCCTTTGGCAATGGCATATAACAGCATCATTATATTGATCAGCTGTTTTGTGTTATTCATTTATATGAAGACCTTAAAAGCCGTGAAGCTTTTGAAAGCTTAATGAAAAGGATGAATGTGATATGATGAAAAGAGCTACGGAAGTTTTGATGTTCATATTTTATATCATACCAATCGGGGTGTTGGTGCTGTGGTCCTTTGCAGATAGAATGCCATGGCCGAAGCTTCTGCCCCAAAGATTCAATGTAACAGCTTGGATGAATGTTTTGGGGGACAAAGGTTTTTTAGAAGCATTGGGAAATAGCATAAGCATCTCTTTAGCAGTTACAGCACTGTCAATTGCAATCAGCCTTCCTACGGCATATTGTTTGGTAAAGGGCCGCTTTCGGGGCAAGGCGTTGCTGCAGTTATTGCTTGTATTGCCTTTTATTATACCGGCTATCAGTATTTCCATTGGGGCACATTCCTTTTATATGATTGTAGGATTGACTGATACCTACATCGGAGTAATATTGGCGCATTTACTTGTAGCTCTGCCTTATTCAGTAAGGCT
>JAQSYB010000307.1 GCA_029256365.1 Clostridia bacterium | reverse complement strand
ACACTGCCACAGCAAATCCAACTATTATGAGCATATTCAAAAATATAGGTGCAAGGTTTTCCATGTTGAAGTTTACCAAATTGGCAATGCTATTATTGGATTTGACGTACCAATAATTTGGTGTAAAGGATGCAGCTCTTAATACTTTTTCGCCCAGAAAAGCCTGAGGTACAAACACACCGCTGATAAAACAAGTCCCTAAGGAGAGAACATTTGCAGCTGCAGACATTGCATTTCTGCTCTTAATCACATTTGCAATTAAAAAGCTTATGCTCAAGGCTGCAATAGTAAATATTAGAGAGTTTAACAAAAGCAGCATACCCCTTGCAGAAAACATATAACTGCCATACATCACTAAGCTGGTTAATATCATGATAAACCAAGCAATGAACGCATAGCTGAGGTTACCTAAGATCAATTGGAAATTCATGCTTCTAAGCTTTATCGGTGAGCAAAGATTTCGCTTTTTTATATCCGTATTGTTAAAAACAAGCATAACAGAACTAACACCTAGAATTAATATTGAAAGCAATGAATAAGCTACATAGTTAAAATAAATAGCACTTTTTTCATTTTTAGATCCTTCCTCCACAGAGTGATTCATTATCACTTCTGTCTTCTGAGACAAATCATTTTCAACATAGCTTAAAAGCTGTTCTGCAGATAAATCCTCTATATTGGCTAAATAGGTTTTTGCAGTATTTAAATATTTATTGATGATGTTATCAATGTATACTCCACTGGCTGAGCTTGCCGCTGTGGTCTTTTCCAGTTGTAGTGCTCTTCCACTTAAAAGCCCTTCCGTAAAGCCCTTAGGTACTCTTAGGATATATTCTACCTCCCTAAAAAACAAAGCATCTTGGAGTTTTTGTGTCTCATCAGGTATATGAACGATATTTGCCTGTTTACTTAGATAAGCTTCTAGTCCTTTTACAAGTCTTGAATCCCCATCATTATTTATGAAAACCATATTCACTTTGGTTTCTGTAAAGCTTATATTTGCAACATTGTTATTTGTATTTGCCATGACTACTGCTAAGGTTAAAAATACTGTAATATAAATCATTATTTGAGAAAGGTTTTTATAAATTATTTTAAAATAGGCTTTATAAACTTGCATATTTCTGCCTCCTTAATACAAGATAGGTACATATGCTGAAGCCGGCAGAGAGAACGCAAAGCAGCGCGATGTCCATGAAAAATTGGCTGTGGGTATTATAGTAATACAGTGAATAAAAGCTATCTGTTATCAAGCTTGCCGGATTTATATACCCTAAAATAGGGAATTTTGTACTGATGATATATTTCATTTTGTCATACATCATGCCTGATAAAAATGACATGGTATTGGTAAATACAATTAGCAATGCGATCTTAAGACCCTCACCCTTTGTTATGACAGAAGCAATAAAAGTTCCAAAGGTAACGCCGGTAATTGTTCCTATTACGCAAGTCAGTATAATATATCCCAATTGATTTCCAAAGTTTATCTTTAGTACGAGAGTCAAATATCCAAGAAGCACTAATATTTCAGCAAGCTGAACTGTAGTTGCCGCAAGCATGGATGCAAAAAATACCTTTAGCTTATGTGTTGGAGCCATGTTGATTCTTGCCCCCTGTGAAGATAAATTGGCCTGAAGGGCAGTAACTTCTTTTAGACCCCAAAAGCCACCAAATAGGCACGCCATTGCAATTAAGGAATAAAAGTAGTTTACTATGGTATCGGGATCTGATTTGCCAACAGCAACTTCTTTTAGATAGTCAATTCTATATGAGATGCTATCTATAAGCCCCTTATGAGCAGCAGTTGGATTTTGGGCAATAATCGTAACCAATGTAGAGGTGGTTTGCCCGAAGTCATCCAGGAAGCCTTTGATGATAGTCTGATTGATACCAGATTCCTGCACAATTAGCTTAATACCACTGTCAAAGTAGATATAACCTTCAATTTTGTTATCTTCAAGAAGCTTGTTTGCTTCTTCCTTCGTTGAGTATGTGACCGTAAATAACTCATTTTTATTTGAACCGGAAACGGCTTCAATTGCTTTTATAAAGTCTGTACTTTTACGATACTCATCATTGTCTACTATCCCAATCTTGATTTCAGAGAAGAGTTCTGCACTTGAAAGATTTGAAAAAGCCATATTGAATAATGTAGCCAAAAGTATAGGAAACAAAAGAGTCCAAAAAAGCGTCTGCTTATCTCTTACAATACACCTAATCCTGTAAATATAATTATGCAAAAGCATGATAGCCCTCCTTTCATATGGAATCCCTAAGCTCTTTGCCAGTTATTTCTAAGAATACATCATTTAAGGTTGGTGGTTCAGAATAAATCTTTCCGATAGCAATCTCCTTGGATTTTAAATAATCCAGCAAAGCAACTAGATTGTTCTTGCCTCTGCTTGATTTGGCTACGAGCAAATTATCCTTATATTCAGCAGAAATAATATTGGGAAGATTTTTAATATCATTCAAAATGCTATGGTCAAACTTCAGTATTTCAACAGT
>JAQSYB010000024.1 GCA_029256365.1 Clostridia bacterium | reverse complement strand
ATTGGCAGGTACCATGTAAAGTGCAAATACATGTACTTTATTATCAATAATCTTAACTTCACCGGCTATGGAAGATACAATTTGAAGTCCATCATCAGATATCACAACATTCTTGCCCTTTGGCATGATTACTTTCTTTCCTTCTCTTGGCTTGATATCCTCACCTTTAATGTTTTTTCCAGGTACACCCTCCGTTGCAGGGGTCATGGTTACAAGGACTTGGCCAGCCGTTACATTCTTAATAAGGGACAATTCTCTAAAATCGATTTTGCCCCCCTCATTTTCTAATAATACTGTTTCGGTACTTGTATCAAAATGATATTCCAGTTTAGCACTTTCTCCTTCAATAGAAGCGATGCCTTCTGCTATCTTTACATCTCTGTCATAAAGCTTATTTACAACAATCTTTTTGATTTCTTCATCCTTTATCCCAAAGGTAATATCATTTTCCTTCAGAACAGCATAAATAGCTTCTTCTGTAATGTCCTTGCCGCCCAATGGTGGTGTGATGTATACAGACACCTCCAAAATATCACTGCTTATCTTTACTTCGCATTTGCTGTCTATTTTGATTTCTTCTTGAATACCAGCTATTTTGATTTCGTTTTCAAACTGTTTTTTTTGTATCGCATCATAGACTGCGTCTAAATCAACTTGACTTATTTTCTTAACTTCAATTTTTGTCTTAATATCGTCTATGGTTATGTTCTCATTTATTTTAATATATACACCATCTTCTTTGTATATAAACTCTATAACCTTTTTGTAATCAATATTATTGGTAGGTAGGTTATTGGGTAGGTAGGTTATTGTTGTAGATTTCTGTAATGCTTTTTTCAATTTTTTCAAGATTCTCAGTATTGTCTGTTTCCTTTAGTGAAATCTTCACCTTGAAGTAGGAGGAAAACAGATTCTTCTTACTCTCTAGTACCTCAACATTAATATGATTTTTAGAGACTCCAAGCTTCTGTAAACCTTCTTCAATTAAACCATCTAAACTCTTTCCTTCTAAAATTACAAAATTATCTAGCATGTAATCCACCCCCACAAATTTAGTTAAGATAACAGCTTATTTTACCCTTAAGCCTTATGATAGCCTTTGTATGTAATTGAGAAACCCTGGACTCTGATATATTAAGAAGCTTTCCAATTTCTTTATATGTAAGCTCTTCATAATAATAAAGAGTGATAATTTTATTTTCCTTCTCAGGCAATGCATTGATTGTTTCAACAAGTATGCTTCTAAGCACATCTTGTTCAATTGCAGCTCCTGGACTTGTTTCTATGTCCATTGTATCATTGCTAAATTCTCTCTTTTGTTCAAGTAAATCATCTAAGGAAACTACTGAATAAGTCGATACATGTTGTATTTTCTTTTGAAAATCCTCTAAGGTAACATTTAATTTATTTGCAACTTCTTCATCCGTAGCTGAACGACCAAGTTCATTTTCTAAATCACAATATGCCTTTTCCAGTTCTTTTGCCTTTTGTCTTACAGAACGCGGCAGCCAGTCTATTTCTCTTAAATAGTCTATGATGGCTCCCTTTATTCTAAGCTGCGCATAGGTGTCAAACTTAACACCTCTAGCTGTATCATATTTCTCGATTGCATCAATTAAGCCAAAAACACCATAGCTCACCAAATCATCATATTCAACATTATTGCCATAATTGGTATAAAGCCTTCCGGCCACAAATTTAACAAGATATAAGTACTTAATAATCAGCTCTTCTCTAAGCTTTGTATCCCTCGTTTTTATATAATTGTCCCACATACTATTCGTCTCCATTTTAGCCTCCACCTATATGCTTTGCATCAAACCATAAGCTTTGGTTCTATATGTGCAATGCATTTTCCTTGGTTTAGATGTTAGTTGCTATCCTGATCCATAAACCTCTTAAAATTTTGAATGCTTAACTCCGTAAATTCCTCATCTGCTTTCTGAGGTATGATTTTTAACAGTTCATCATCTTCATCAGAGTTCACTCTAATATCTATAGTAGAGGTTGTATCTACTTTATTTTCTTGATCTATTTCTTTTTTCTGTGGATTTGATAATGACTTGTGCGCATCATTTAAGACATAGGCTAAAATATATCCTATTGCAGCAAATAAAATGATAACAACAATACTTCTTATCATTAAGCTAGTAAAAGATACTCTATTATAAAAAAACATTGTGATATTTAATATTAGTCCAATAATAATAAAATAAACAGGTAAATCCGCGAACTTCTTCATTTATTTGAACCACCCTATATCTGTTTTGTACCCAATCCAATGGTTTTAATAAGCAGTATTCCACTTTCAGAGTATAGCTCTATTGTTCGACCATGGCTTCCACCTGTATCTTCTGCGATAATTGGAATGTTCAAGGATTGCAATACCTCTTTTGTGGCTGTAACATTTCTAGATCCAATTCTCATGATGTCGCTGCTATCATTAAAATTAAACATTTGAGCGCCGCCTGCAATTTTACTGACCAATCGGTTCTTGTTGGCACCAAGCTTCTGCATGTCTTCTAATAATTTCGCGATCCCAGTGTCAGCAAACTTTGCAACATTGCTATTGTTTTTTATTTGTTGACTGCTCGGAAGCATAACATGAACCATTCCTGAAACCTTATTGTATGTATCATATATGCAAACCCCTACACATGAGCCCAAACCTAATGTGGTCAATACCCCTGGACTTTTTGTGCAGTTCAAATCTGCCATGCCTACCTTGATTAATTCCCCCATATTATAATACTCCTAGACTCTTTAGTAATATTTCAAAAGAATCTTCATCGGGTACTAAGAAGAAGTTTCCTTTTACATGCTGTGAGCCCTCAATAAAATCTGTCTCTATCAGCATTACCTTATCTCCAACCTGTCCAAATAATATAACTGGTACACTTAAAATTGCACCTGCCATATCAGATGCCAAGGAAGGCACAGATACTACGAGCTTAAGACCTGTCAAAGAGGATAAAGAGGATAAATATGACCCCGCTAAAATATTCCCAACCTCTTGCAATGCAGAAATCTCCATTTCACTTAGTTGATCTGAAGATTCATCCATAGACATAAGCAAGTTCGTCAAAAACCTGGCGGACATTTTGTCCAACAGGAACATGATGCTGCCAGTTATATCACCTGTAACCTTGAAATAAATCCCGACTACAGCGGTTTCCGGACCCCCTACTAATTCTGCCACATCCCTAAATTCTAAAATATTGACCTTTGGTACATCCATGTCAATTCTCTTAGCAATCATTTTTGATAAGGCAGTTGCTGCATTTCCTGCACCGATATTTCCTATTTCTTTTAATACATCTATTTGCATGCTGTTTAGATTATCAAGCGATAATGTCATCTAATCCCCACCTTTGCTAAGCATTCATGCTTATAATTTTAGAAGCATCTAATAGTATAATAAGTCTTTCTCCAACCTTGCCTATCCCATAAATATATGAGTGATCTATGCTGGCAATTGTTGCAGGAGGCTCTTCTATTAGCTCCTTGTCAATTTCTAATACCTCTGATGATGTATCAATAATCAATCCTACTGTTATTTCATCTACTACTACAATGACGATTCTTGTGCTTGAAGAATCATTGGTGGACTGAAGGTTAAACTTTTTCCTTAAATCAATTACCGGTATAACTTCTCCACGAAGATTCACAACGCCTCTTACAAAACTTGGTGATTTCGGTACTCTGGTTATTCGAAGCATTTCTTTTATTTCTTTTACCTTTAAAATATCAATTCCATATTCTTCGTTCTCAAGCTTAAACACCACATATTTGTTTGTTATATTTGCCGCCATATCAACACCCCCCTATATTAAAGAATTTGTATCTACAATAAGTGCGACTTGGCCGTCACCGAGTATTGTAGCACCTGCTATATATCTAATACCTGATAAATACTTGCCTAGAGTTTTTATAACGATTTCTTGCTGTCCAATAAGGCTGTCCACGATAAATCCAGCATTCTTTTCACCCTTTTTCACAACAACGATGGTCATCTCATTTTCTGCTTCACTGGTGTTTCCTTCTACATCCAATACTCTGCCTAGTCTGATAATTGGAAGTACACTGTCTCTATTCAATACAACTTCCTGACCGTGAATATTTCTTATTGTATCTGCATTTATTGTTGTAATATCTCTAATAACATTTAGTGGTATTGCATATTTTTCATTGCCAAGGGTAACCATTAGGGCTTGAATAATAGCCAATGTTAAAGGCAATCTAATGATGAACTTGCTTCCTTTGCCGCTAACTGTTTCTACTTCAACAACTCCATTTAAGGATTCTATTTTTGTTTTAACAACATCCAATCCAACACCTCTGCCAGATATATCAGATATCTTTTCAGCAGTACTGAAGCCTGGTTTGAATAATAATTCTACTGAAGATCTTTCATCCATAGAATCCGCTTCAACTTGATTGATAAGTCCTTTTTCGATTGCTTTCCTTCTCACTCTATTGAGATCAATACCATTGCCATCATCTTCTACTTCTATAACAACGCTATTGCCATCCTGATATGCTCTTAGGAAAAGATTACCAGTAGCAGGTTTACCGTTTTTAACTCTTTCTTCCTTGCTTTCCACTCCATGATCAATAGAATTTCTTATCAAGTGAATCAGAGGATCACCTATTTCATCAATCACTGTTCTGTCTAATTCAGTTTCTTCACCGGACATAATGAGATCTATATCCTTGCCCAATTCCTTTGAAAGGTCTCGCACCATTCTAGGGAATCTGTTAAATACTCTTTCTATTGGAACCATTCTAACCTTCATAACTGCATCATGGAGATTCGTCGTTATTCTTTCAAGATATTCTACTGCCTCACTCATATCCTGATCCGTCGTGTCAGATCCAGTACCTTCTAGTCTGGTTTTTATAATAATCAATTCACTTACCAAATTCATAAGATTGTCTAGTCTGTCGATATCAACCCTTACAGTCTTTCCTGTTTTCGATTTTTTGCTTTGTGCATCTTCACCAGATTCTTTTTCTTCAATTTGTGTAGTGCTTCTTTGTTCTAAATCAAATACATTGTTTAATACTTCATTTGAAGCCTCTTCCTCTACATGCTCTATCTTTTCAAATATTACTTGACTCACTTCTGATATTGCTTCAAGCTCTTTTTTAATAATTGCTTCACTTTCGCTTGAAATAATCGCAATGCTAAACTCACTATCAAAATTTTCGTCTTCTATATCTTCAACCTTAGGAACCGCTTTTATAATTTCTCCACATCTTTCGACTGTTTGAAAAACAATAAATGCTCTAGCTGCCTTCAGCATACATCCACTATCAAGTACAATTTTAACTTTGAACACATTAAATCCTTGGGCAATCGCTTTCGCCGCTACACTATTTTCATATTGATTAAACTTCATAATTCCTTGATCAGCTACTGCTGTAATTGCTGTTTCTGCCATTGCACCGCTTGAAGCCTTGCCAGTTAAAATAGTGTTTAATTTTGTTATAATTTCATCTGCTGCCGCAGTACCTTCGTTGCCATTGCTAGCAATGCTGTTCACTGCGTTTTCTAGAAAATCCAAACACTCAAACAACACATCTACAATAAATGTATTGACTTCTATTTTGCCATTTCTTATATCATCAAGAACATTTTCCATTTGATGCGTAAGATTGGTCATTTTGTTATATCCCATTGTAGCAGCCATACCTTTTATGGTGTGGGCAACTCTGAATATTTCGTTTAAAATCTGCATATCCTTAGGATTGGTTTCAAGCCCTAAAAGACTTTGGTTTAGACTTTGCAAATGCTCTTGTGATTCCTCGATGAATATCTCCAAGTATTGATTCATGTCCATATTCTACACCCCCGTAAATTTAATTATTTCCTTAGCTATTTCATTTAAAGGTACTATTTTATCAATTGCTCCTGCAGTAACTGCGGCCTTTGGCATACCATACACTACACAAGTTGCTTCATTTTGTGCAATGGTTTTTCCGCCACCAGTCTTAATTCTTGAAATTCCAATGCTTCCATCGCTACCCATTCCAGTCATCATTACTGCAATTAATCTTTTATGACCACAGTCTGCTACAGAATTCATCGTGTAATTAACCGAAGGTCTATGACCTGTCATTGGTTTTTCTTGATTTAATGCTATTTGATAATCAGCTGAAGTTTTGCTGACTGACATATGAAAGTCACCGGGAGCCAAATACGCCCAACCAGGTTTTAGTATATCTCCATCCTCAGCCTCTTTTACGTTTATTTCAGATAAGCCATCCAATCTCATTGCTAAGGATTTCGTGAATCCTGGCGGCATATGCTGTACGATAAGTACTGCTGCAGGTATATCTGCAGGTAGAAATGGAATTACTTCTTGCAAAGCTCTAGGTCCACCAGTTGATGTACCGATAGCTATAATAAACTTTACATTGCTTTGTAGCGGTATTCTTTCAGTAGATTGTGTTTTGCTTTTTATCGGTGCAGCGCAGTAATTGGTTAAACATAGGGTATTAGAGGTGGCTGCACTTTTTATCTTTTGAATCAAGTCTTGTCTGATATCATCTATCTTAAAATGTATTATGGACGATGTAGGTTTGGGCACAAAGTCTATTGCCCCGGCTTCTAAAGCTCTTATGGTTGCCTCCCCACCATTGTTTGTAAGGCTCGAAAGCATGATTACTTTTGGTGCCGGGTCTAATTTCAATAGCTGCTCCAAAGCAGTTATTCCATCCATTACAGGCATTTCAACATCAAGTGTTATGATTTGAGGCTTCAGCAGCTGCGCTTTTTCAATACCATCTTTGCCGTTTTTTGCTGTGCCAACGACTACAATGTCTTCATCATTTGACAGCATATCGCTTATCACCTTACGCATAAAAGCTGAGTCGTCCACTACAAGTACTTTGATCTTTTGATTCGCTGTATTCACTTTAGATCAGCCCCTTTTTTGCCAGCTTCCTTTGCTCTTCGAATATAAATCTCATTATGATGTTTCTCTCAATTTCTGAAATCTTATCAAAGGTTATTCCATATGAATATTTTTTTGTCTTGCTCTCATCTATATCAACTCGAACAATTTTTCCCAATATGTTTATGCTGTTAAGATTTAAGTCCAAGCTTAACTCAATCATATCATTGATTTCAAGTTCTGTATTTGAATGAAAAGCAAGCCCACCTCCACTGATGTCAACCATAGATGCTTCGAAGTGCTCGCCGAACTGTTTTTCTTTTAGGTTAACTATTTTCCGCACTTTCATACTTTTTAATGCCTTTAGTCTAAAATAGTTTCTCCTTTGAATTTTTTGTACATCTGATACAATCACAAGTCTTAACAGTGGAATCCTACCAAAAAGCTTATTTAATATTTTAGCCTTAAATTCAAATATTGCGCCTTCTCTAGAAACGATAACTTTTAATATGGTATCATTTTTTATGTAAACAATCCTATTTTGTGCGATTGGAATTAATACATCAATGGTTCCATCATCATTGATATTATCAACTTTGCTGACATATTGATGGTTGTCATAGTTATTCAGCACCAACAGATTTATCCGTTCCCCTGCACTTATAAATTTATTGATTTCCTGCATACGATTCTCTCCCCTATGGCTCTATAAGCTATGTATTGTATCAATTATTTACAAAATATTTTGTTAAATTTCATTTATAAAACCATTATACAATATTTTGGCAGAATTTGATATTTTTTAGCTAAAAATGTTGGATAATTTATTAATAAACATTTTTAAACCCGAGGAACCTGACATGCCAGCCCCTTTTGTATCAAGAAGTATATTGGCTATATCTGTAATATTCTTAGTTGCTTCACATTTCGTGTAATTCAATACAAAGGGTTGTTGTATTTTAACAGATTTTGGGACACAGCTGTCATTCATGATAAAGCCAAGGCTAATCAGTTTCATTCCTATAAATCTTTCGGAAACTGCTTTTAGCTTCTCTAAAATATGATTGGCTTCAATTTCACTTTCCACTTTGTTTACTACGATCTTAATATTCTTTCCTGCATCCTTATTTGATATAGTCTTAATCAGTGCATATGCATCCGTTATTGATGTAGGTTCTGGTGTTGTTACCAAAATAACTTCTTTAGATGCGTGAACAAAACTCAATACACTATCAGAAAGTCCTGCTCCTGTATCAATCAAGATAATATCCGCTTCATAGTCCAACTTGCCAAGCTTCATTAATAAGTCTACTAGCTGCATCTTATTGAGCTTCACTAAGTCTTGTACGCCTGAACCTCCAGATACAAATCTTACTCCACAGGGTCCTTCTTCCAGTATGTCTAATATCTCTTTGTCATTCTTCAACACATCTGATAAATTGTACTTAGACATCTTACCCATAATCACATCGACGTTAGACAAACCCAAATCTGCATCAATAATAATCACTCGATTGCCCATTTGTGATAGTTTTATCGCCAAATTAACCGTAAAATTCGTCTTACCTACCCCGCCTTTACCACTGGTGATGGTAATGACACGAGCTTCTGCAGGCGGTGCTGCTGTCAAACTTGCCGATTCCTTGCTATAGCTTTTTATATCATTGATGATTTCTCTCAGTTTTTCAGCTTGATCCCTCATATTAATTATCCCCCATTAGGATATGAATGATTTTGCTCTTATCTGCTATCTCTATATCGTCTGGAACACTTTGTCCTGTAGTTAAGTAGGCGATAGGCCTCTTTGTAATATAAGCAATATTGAGAAGCACGCCCAAAGAAGATGTTTCATCTAATTTTGTAAACAAAAGCTTATAATCATCAAGAAAACCATAGCTCTTTATAATTTCCATACAATCTGAGGATTTTGTTGTTGCGCTTAATACTAGATAAGTCTCATAATCAATGCTAGATTTCAATAATGACTTAAGCTCCATTAATTGGTATTGATCCTTATGACTCCTGCCAGCAGTATCTAAAAGTATGATTTCTTTGTCATCATAGTTTTGCACGGCATTAAAAATCTCTGCTGGTGAATAGATGATTGAAAGGGGCACCCCTATTATTTCACTATAGGTCTTTAACTGTTCAACTGCTGCAATTCTGTACGTATCTGAAGTAATAAGCCCTACCTTTTTCTTTTCATTTAGCACCATATTGGCTGCTAGCTTTGCTAAGGTTGTTGTCTTACCTACTCCAGTTGGGCCAATAAAAACGACAACCTTCTTGTTTTGATTGTTATTATAGGGCTGGGGATCTTTGATATATCCATCTAAAATAGTATAAATCGTGTTTTTTACTACCTTTTCATCTTTCTGCTCTTCATAGCTTAAGCGCTCAATTATATCTTCTTTTAGATCATTAATGATTGCTTTGTCTACTTCATTTTTTTCAAGTTTTTCCAAGTATAATTTCGTAACATCGGAAAGTTTGCTGCTTTCATAATCAACCTTCACTGCATCATAAACCTTAGTCAGCATGTTCTTAATTTCGCCGATCTGATCTGGTGAAAAGTTTTCTCCTAGCTCCACCTCTGTTATTTCATCAATTGAAATAGCAGGCTTCTTCAAAGGCTGCTCTGGTTTCATTTCAACTTTCTCTTCAACAGCTGGGTTATAAGCATTGGCCATATACTGATTGCTCTTCGGTATATTTTGCACATTCTGCTTTAAGTTTGCATTCAGTTCATTTATAAAGCTCGGTATTTCCTGTTCTTCTTCAAAATGTTGAGGAGTAGGCTTGACGACTGGCGGCGCAGCCTGCTTTGATGCCTTGTTGCTAAAATCACTGTCTATGGTCGCAACAACTTCAATCAAAGGCTTTGAAAACACACCTGCCAAGCCCTTTCTTCGTATCTTTCTTGTATTGAGAATGATTGCATCTCGCCCAAGGTCTGATCTAACTTTTTGCATTGCTTCTTGTGCGGTCTCGCCAACATATCTTTTCACCTTCATTATACCCTCACCACTCCTATAGATTGTACCTCAACTGATGGGTCCAATTCGTTGTATGATAATACAGTAAGCCCTGGCGCTACCTGTTCGGTCAGTTTCTTAAAATATATCCTGACAACAGGAGATGCTAAAACCATAGGCTGCTCTCCAATGTTTGTAAACTTCTGTATCTCTTTTGACAGACTATTGTATATCTCTTGTACAGTGCCTGGATCCAAATTCAAAAATGCTCCATACTCAGTTTGCTGTATGGCACTCATAATGCTTTGCTCTAAGTTGGTGTCTAATGTTATTACCTTTGCTTTATTATCTATAATAAAGCGCTTTGTAATACTTCTTCTTAAGGATTGTCTTACATATTCGGTAAGCATATCCGGATCCTTTGTAATTGGCGCATAGTCAGCCAAGGTTTCCATAATTGTTACCATATCCCGAATGGATACACTTTCTTTTAATAAATTTGCCAATACCTTCTGCATTTCTCCGATAGATAGCATTTTAGGAATTACATCATCTACCAAAGCAGGGTATTGCTCCTTAATATTATTTACTAATTTCTGCACATCCTGTCTTCCCAACAATTCATGAGAATGCTCTTTCACAATCTCTGTAAGATGAGTGGCAACAATGGATGGTGCATCAACTACAGTATAACCAAGCATTTCAGCTCTTTCTTTTTGATCCTCACTTACCCATACAGCAGGCAATCCAAATGCTGGTTCAATGGTTTTTATACCTTCTATATCTATATCTGCCGTGCCTGGATTCATGGCTAAGTAATGGTCAAACATCAGCTCGCCCTTTGCAACTTCGATGCCCTTAATTTTAATAATATATTCATTTGGTCTTAATTGAATATTATCTCTTAAACGAATTACTGGGACAATCATTCCAAGGTCAAGTGCGCATTGACGTCTAATCATAACCACTCTATCCAGCAAGTCTCCACCTTGATTTGCATCTGCTAAAGGAATAATGCCGTATCCAAATTCAAGCTCAATGGGATCTACTTGAAGCAGTGTCATAACGTTTTCTGGCTTCCTTATTTCTTCCACCTCTACATCTTGGGCTTTGATTTCCTCTTCAATTTCAGCTTCCTTTAAGGTTTTTTGCAAATTGTATGCTAGAAATGCCAATACAGCAGCCAATGTGATATTTGGTAGTACTGGCAATCCGGTAAAGGCCATAATACCTACAACTGCGCTGGCAAAGTAAAGAATTCTAGGCTGTGACAGCAGTTGTCTAATGATATCAGTACCTAAATTATCTTCAGAAGCAGCTCTTGTAACCACCATACCTGACGCAATTGATATGAATAAAGCAGGCACCTGACTTACCAAACCATCTCCAATGGTTAGAGTCATAAAAAGAGTGGCTGCTTCTCCCGCTGGCAAGCCCATTTGCAGCATACCTATAAAAAAACCTGCACCGATATTTATAATTACTATGATGATACCTGCAATGGCATCTCCTTTAATAAACTTACTGGCACCATCCATTGCTCCATAGAAGTCTGCTTCACGTTGTACCTTTTTTCTACGTTCTCTTGCTTGCTGTTCATTTATCAACCCAGAATTCAAATCTGCATCTATGGCCATTTGCTTTCCAGGCATAGCATCTAATGTAAATCTTGCAGCTACCTCTGCTACTCTTTCAGAACCTTTTGTAATAACCATAAACTGAACGATTACTAGTATTAGGAACATGATGATACCGACTACTATATTATCTCCGGTAACAAAGTTTCCAAATGCATAAATTACTTCACCAGCCTCACCTTTTCCCAATATCAATCTTGTACTGGAGAAGTTCAGTGACAGTCGAAACAATGTAGTAATCAATAGAATTGATGGAAAAACTGAAAATTCGAGAGGTTCCTTTATATACATTGAAATAAGGAAGATAACAATTGAAATAGAAATATTAAGTGTCAACAAGATATCCAGTATAACACTGGGCAACGGTATTATAATCATTAGTATTATTCCGATAATACCTATTGCAACGGCATCTCCATATCTTCCCATTTAAATTCTCCTTTATCAAATATTAATTATTCTTAAGACTATATACAAATGCAAGTACTTCCGCCACAGCCTTGTATAGCTCTGCAGGTACCATTTCACCTATTTCTACAGATTTATATAATGCCTGGGCAAGAGGCTTATTCTCAACAGTTGGTATATTATTGTCTTTCGCAATTTCCTTAATTTTTTGAGCGATGATGTCTTTCCCTTTTGCAAGTACAATTGGTGCTTCTGCTTTCGTAGAATCATATTTCACAGCAATTGCAAAGTGCGTTGGATTTGTGATGATTACATCAGCTTTTGGTACTTCAGTCATCATTCTCCTAAGAGACATTTGCCTTTGCTTTTCTCTTATCTTTGATTTAATTTGAGGATTTCCTTCTGTATTTTTATACTCTTGTTTTATCTCTTCCTTTGACATTCTCAATCTCTTTTCAAATGCCCAAAATTGATAGGCATAATCAAATACAGAAATAACGATTAGCACCATCGCAACTCTAATTCCAGTGTTGATAATTGTATTTCCAATAAAAACTGCCGTCGCACCTATTTCCATACCCAGCAATTC
>JAQSYB010000306.1 GCA_029256365.1 Clostridia bacterium | reverse complement strand
CCCTTAATTGAACCATCTTTCCAACATACATGAAAATTCCTCCTATAGCCTATAGACACCTATTAATATTGAATTTACTGCGATTATAAAAGCTCTGGATCAATATTATCTCTTAGTATTTGCCAAAATCATGGTAAAGTAATCTACAATGCCATAAAAGCTAAGAATTTCGTCTGTGAGGCATATATCAAATCAATCCCATTTGTTATATAATGGAATAAAAGAATTTATGAAAGAAGTGAAGCAATTTGAAGAACTTATATAAAATCCAATCAGCTATTCTTTGCTTTGTCGGAATTGGAGCATTATTTGGTGGGTTTTTGGGCATTTCTGATCCCAACGGAACTTCCTTTGGTGCATCAACAGATATCCTAAAGACAGGTCCCTTTACTAATTTCCTGATACCTAGTTTGTTTTTATTTTTTGCGATTGGTATCGGGCATCTCATATCATTTGTATTCGTAATGCGTAAACTTAAATTTCATGCTTATATAAGCGGTGGAGCCGGCTGCATATTAATGGCTTGGATTTTGATACAATGCTATATATTACATGCCGTTGCCATTTTACATGTTGTTTTTTTCCTGATAGGTTTATTCGAAAGCGCTGTTTCCTTGTATATGCTTATTAAGCAAAAGCTGTTTCCTTTCGCTCCTAAAGGCCAAAGTCATAGCATATAATGTTTATTTGAAAAGCTCTGCTAATACGTACTAGCAGAGCTTTTATCATTCTATTTAATTGTCCTCCACTTTACTCACTCTGCGAAGTCTACCTTTAATCGGTGTGTTTTGCAGCTTCTGAAATACCATCTCACCTTTATCATTTAATATTTCTACAAATGTAGATACATCTATGATATTAATAATACCGATATCTGCCTTTGTCATTCCCTCAATTCCACAAAGTGTACCAACAACATCTACCGCTCGCATCTTCGTTTTCTTACCTGCATTGATATGCAATTTCATTATTTCTTTGCTTAATTCTGCACCTTTTGTTTCTTTCATCTCAGGAGCAGTACTTTTCTTCTCATTAAACTCCGCTTTGGCATGTTCCACAGCTTCCTTCTCTGGTCTTTCCCTCAAAGGGATTTCTTTGCCAATGTATTGGTGTATCTCATTTAAGAATCTTGTATCATTTTGCACAGCAAATGTAATTGCTCTGCCAAGCTTTCCAATTCGTCCAGTTCTTCCGATTCTATGAACATAGCTTTCTCCATCCTCTGGCATATCATAATTGATTACAAGAGTAATGTTATCTATGTCCAACCCCCTAGCAGCAACATCTGTAGCTACAAGATACCTAAAATTTCCTAGCTTAAAATCATTCATTACCTTTAATCTATCCCGCTGTTCCATTCCGCCATGAATTTTCCTGCAAGAATACTGCAGTCTTAACAGCTCTTGATAGACTTCATCTACCTTTTGTTTGGTATTGCAGAAAATGATACAGCTATCCGGATTTTCTACAATGGTCATATCTATTAGCAGTTCCATTTTATCCAATTCTTCTATGTGATATCTTTCTTGGATGATTCTATCTGCCGTTTTATTTTCTTCTTCTATTTCAACCTGCACAGGATGATTCATGTATTTGTTGCATAAATCTTTTATGTCCTTAGGCATTGTAGCAGACAATAGCATGGTTACATGCTCTTTTGGCAAGCTGTCTATTATGGTCTCTAATTGTTCAATAAAGCCCATATCCAGCATTTCATCAGCTTCATCTATTACAAGATATTTTATATTTGATACATCAAAGGTCATATTATCTAAATGTTCGATGATACGCCCTGGTGTACCTACTACTACATGGGTTTTTTGTTTCAGTTCCTTCTGCTGATTATAGAAGGAAGTGCCCCCATAAATTGCAGCTACTTTGATTCTTTTAAATCTGCCTAAATTAAAAATATCTTCTTTGACTTGAATCGCTAGCTCTCTTGTAGGTGTAATGACCAATGCTTGAGGCTTGTTTTCTTCCCAATCCACCAATTGGCAGATAGGTATGGCAAAGGCTGCAGTTTTTCCGCTTCCAGTTTGGGACTTTACTATGATATCCTTTTGTTCTAAAACTGCTGGTATGACTCGTTCTTGTACCTTTGTGGGATTCTTAAAATTCAACATGCCAATTGCTTTTAATATTTCACTGCTTAATTGATAATCCTTAAAATCTGCTTTTATCATCTATCCATCTCTTTCTTTGTTTCATAATTACTATTATTCTGAGGAATATTCCATTTTTTATGTTTCTTTATCATCTGATTAACTCTTTTATTATATCATATCCATACCACTCAGATTAAATAGTACAAAATAGCTCCTTTAATTTTGGTCAGCATATCTCCACCAGTATGTGGTGCTAATTAGTCCGACAGCACTAGTAATAATTACAATTAGAATGCTGATAAATCCAATTTCTGCACTTTCGCTTCCAGCTACCCCGCTGCACTTTCGCTTCCAGCTACCCCGCTTGCCATGGCAGGGATGGACCAAGGAAAGAACTGACCATAGCCCGTAGCTGCAACAATTTGTGCCAAAACAATAGTAAATATCAGAAAGCCAAGAGGCGATAGATATCCTCGACCAATACTTGCAAAAAGAGCAACTGGTGTGGCAAGCAAAATTGTAAGCAAGGTGCAAAGCGTGAAAATGGAAAACCCCTGCAAAACAAGTTCAAGGGACCAACCTGGGATATCCACTGCATACCCAACAATCAAGCCCAATGCAAATACAAGTGCGGCAAGCATCAAGCACCATGCAAATACCACTATGAATTTAGAGGCAACAATCACACTTCGTGATATGGGCAAAGCAAGCAAATCCTTTATTGTTCGATCCGAAAACTCTCTTCCGAAAATCCAACTGGTCACAAATCCGAAGACCATTAGTCCTCCGATTGATAACGCTTGTGAAAGGAGTCCCAGAAAAGTAGGCCAATCTGCAGTACCAACTATTTGTGCCTTAGCAGATATAATTCCCATCTTCTGTGCAAAAACTGGGTCTTTAAGAATAAACATAAAGAATCCACCTATAAAGGGTATAATCAAAAGCGCCAGTAAAGTTATAATAGGCACCTTTGAACAGAAGAACTTTTTCCACTCAACTGAAAAAGATATCATCATTTTACTCACCTAAATCTCCCCCTACTTCACTGATTGTTCTTAA
>JAQSYB010000023.1 GCA_029256365.1 Clostridia bacterium | reverse complement strand
GGTATTGAAGGGCTTAGGTGCTTCCAGGAGACCTGTGATTATGCTGCCTCAAAAGGTCTAATTGTAATCAGTGACGTGAAAAGAGGAGACATAGGAAGTACAGCAGAAGCCTACTCAGAGGCATACTTAGGGAACAAAGAGTACTCACTACATACAGATTTTATCACTGTGAATCCGTATTTAGGCTCAGATTCCCTAGAACCCTTTGTTGCACATTGCAAAGAGAACAGCAAAGGAATATTTGTACTGGTCAAGACCTCTAACAAATCCTCCGGTGAGCTTCAAGATCTAATCAGCAACGGAAAAACAATATATGAGCATGTAGCAGAACTGGTAGTAAAAATGGGTTCGCCATACATTGGCAGCAATGGCTATAGCTTTGTGGGAGCAGTCGTCGGTGCAACCTATAGAACGGAAGCAGCAAAGCTGAGGGACCTCATGAAAAATACGTATTTCTTAGTGCCGGGCTATGGTGCACAAGGCGGGACTGCAGAGGACGTTGTGGATTGCTTCAACAAAGATGGATTGGGAGCCATCGTAAACTCCTCTAGAGGGATCATTGCAGCATATAAATCCAAGGAATACAGTGAAAAATACAGTGAAAAGGACTTCGCGTTGGCGGCTAGAGCTGCAGCAATAAAGATGCGTGATGATATCAATCATGAATTGGCAAAAAACAATAAATTGGCTTGGGCTTAAGATTGGTAGGTAAAAATATGGATAATGAAATTTGCAAGGTAATACAGAACAAAGAACTGACCAAGGGCAAGGGTATATACGAAATGGTGCTGCAATCAGAAAAAATCGCTGACGCTGCAATGCCGGGACAATTTATTCACATTAGAATAAATGCTGGATACTATCCCTTGCTGCGCAGACCAATCAGCATACACAGTGTCGATAAAACGAAGGGCACTGTTTCCGTTATATATCATATAAAAGGTCAGGGTACAGAAGAATTGTCTAGGGTCAAGACAGATACCGCTATGGATGTAATGGGACCTTTGGGAAATGGCTTTCCTCTCTTAGGAAATAAGAAATGCGCTGTTGTTGGTGGCGGGATAGGAACAGCACCTTTGTTAGAGTTAGCCAAAAACCTGTCAGAATGCGATGCATACTTAGGCTTTCGAGATTGTGTTTACAAGATCGAGGCTTTTGAGGAAAGCTGTAAAAGTGTTCATATCGCAACGGAGGATGGAAGTGTGGGTTATAAGGGCTATATCATAGAACTACTAGAGCAGAACATTGCTGATTATGAAGTGGTTTACACCTGTGGGCCCAAAGTCATGATGAAATGCGTTGTGGATATTTGCAGAAAGAACAAAGTTGAATGCTATGTATCCATAGAGGAGCGTATGGGTTGCGGTATTGGAGCATGCTTGGTATGTGCCTGTAAGGTGCAGGAGGAAAACGGAGAGTGGCACTACAAGAAGGCTTGTAAGGATGGCCCAGTTTTTCATGCAAAGGAGGTAGTTTTTGATGCTTAACATGGAAGTAAAGATTGGAAGCTTGAAATTGAAAAACCCAATCATGACAGCTTCGGGGACCTATGGCTTTGGCAAGGAATACGGTGAATACTATGACTTAAGCAAGTTGGGTGCAGTAGTGGTGAAAGGGCTTACCTTAAAACCAAGAGAGGGCAATAAAACACCTAGAATTGCAGAAACACCTGCAGGAATCCTGAATAGTGTCGGACTACAAAACCCGGGAGTAGATGCTTTTCTGGAGCAGGATCTGCCATACCTTCGAACATATGATACCGCTGTAATTGCCAACATTGCAGGCAATACAGTGGAGGAATACTGTGAAATGGCGGAAAAGCTAGGCTCACAGGTAGATGCCATTGAGTTGAATATTTCCTGTCCCAACGTAAAAGAAGGCGGTGTTGCCTTCGGTACAAAGTGTGATTCTGTATATAGCATTACAAAAAGTGTAAAGCAGCATTGCAGAGTGCCATTGATCGTAAAGCTTTCTCCAAACGTTAGGGATATCGTAGAGATCGCATTGGCAGCAGAGGAAGCTGGAGCGGATTGCTTGTCCTTGATCAATACATTGCTTGGAATGGCAATAGATATTAATTGCAGGAAGCCAATATTGGCAAATGTGGTCGGTGGACTATCTGGACCTGCTGTTAAGCCAGTTGCAGTAAGAATGGTATACCAGGTGGCAAAGGAAGTAAAAATACCAGTGATAGGTATGGGAGGTATCAGCAGCTGGCAGGATGCTGTTGAATTTATAATAGCAGGTGCGGATGCTGTGGCAATAGGCACATATAATTTTGTAAATCCGAAGGCTCCTGTAGAAGTATTAGAGGGTGTTTTAGGGTATATGGAGAAGAATCATTATCAGATGCTTTCTGATTTTAAGGGAAAAGTAGTTTTATAGCATGATAATATGTAATAAAAGTATGAAAAAGAAATATATATAATAGAAAATTGCATATTAGTTAAAATTATAACTAGTTAGAATATACAGCAAATCAGCCAAAATTATCGTTTTTTAAGTTTCCATAACAAAAATTTTGACAATTGAAGACAAGAATTAACAAAAATCAAGTTTAAATAATATTTTAACAATTGCAAAATTTATAGAATATGTATTGAAATAATTGCAAGAATACATTATTATTTATATATACATAGCATGATGCAAAAAGGAATAAGAATTATTCCTTTTTTATTAATCAAATTGTGTAATTTTGTTCAAACAATTTTCAACGTTTTATCACAGAAGGGTTAGAATAATGCATATATTCAAAAAATTTAAAACATTCATAAATATGAATTGCGTTTTTTATAATAATGCATTATAATCTTTACTTAATACCATCACACAACATACGATTTAGATGTCTTGACATTTAAATAAAGAAAATTAAAAAGGAGGTACTCTCAATGGCAGAGAAAAGAGAAAACTGGGGCAGTAAGCTTGGTTTGATTCTAGCTATGGCAGGTAATGCTGTAGGTTTAGGAAACTTCTGGAGATATCCATACCAAGCAGCTAAGAACGGCGGCGGTGCGTTCATGATTCCTTATTTTGGAGCACTTATTCTTATGGGTATTCCGCTAATGTTCGTAGAATGGAACCTTGGAAGATATGGCGGTAAATACGGTCATGGAAGCTTAGGGCCAATGGTTTATCTACAAGCAAGAGAAGGCGTTAGTCCAAAGACAGCAGCAATACTTGGAGGTTTAGCAGGTGCGATAGCTCTAGGTGTAACTGTACTAGTTAATAGTTATTACAACCATATCATAGGTTGGACATTGGGCTATGCAGTACAATCTATAACAGGTGGATACATGGATCCAGCAGTTAGCACAGGCGAATTCTTTGTTAACTACATCCAATCACCAGTCATGGTATTCACATTCTGGATAGCTGCACTTGTTATACTTGGCTTAGCAGTTTCTGGCGGTATCCAAAAGGGTATCGAAGTATTGGCTAAGTTCATGATGCCTACTATTTACATTTTCGGTATTATTCTTATCATCAGAACTTTAACACTTGGCTCACCGGTTAATCCGGATTGGTCACCTATCGCAGGTTTGAACTATATATGGTCACCTAGATGGGATCAATTGAGCTGGACAGCAGCTCTAGCAGCAGCTGGTCAAATATTCTTTACATTATCCCTTGGTATGGGTATCATTTGTAACTATGCTTCATACTTGAAGCCAGATGATGATATCGTTCTTTCAGGTATCACAACAGTTGCTCTTAATGAAGTAGCTGAAGTTATACTTGGTGGTACAATTGCGATTCCTATAGCTTACACTTTCCTTGGCGAAGCTGGTTTGAGCGCTGGTGTTGGTCTATCCTTCATCTCATTGCCAAACATCTTCAAAACAATGGCAGGCGGACAGCTAATGGGTGCATTATGGTTCTTATTACTAGCATTTGCTGGTGTAACATCCGCAGTTGCAATGTATAACTACGTTGTTGCATTGCTTGAAGAAAGCTTTGGAATGGGTAAGAAGAAAGCAGCATTTGCTGTATTTATCATGTACATCATAGTTGGTCTTCCAGTTGCTTTGGAGCCAATCCTTACAAAAACAGCTGACCTTGCATACTTCACAGAAGTAGACAACTGGGTTGGTAACTATCTACTTGTTGTACTAGGCTTAATAGAAGTTATAGTTGCAGGTTGGATAATGGGTAACAAGAACAGAGATGAAATGAATTACGGAAGCTACTGGAAGGTTCCAAACTGGTTCTTCAAGGCATTCATTCAGTTCTTAACACCAGTATCAATCATAATATTACTTGTAATGTCTACAAAGACATTTATCGAATCTGGTTACTTTAAGTTTGTACCAGACTTCATAGCTGCTTCACCTCAACTAGTACCTTGGGTACAAGCAGGTAGATTAGTAGTATTGGGCGTATTGGTTCTAGGTTTCATCCAAGCGTACAAGACTATTAAAGACAAGTATCAGGTTGAGTTAGAATCAGGCAAAGTATCTATCAGAAAGTAAGGAGGAATAATAATGACAAGTGGAGCTTTAGCGTTTATGTTATTAGCTTGGGGAACTATTTTAGGTTGTTCAGTTATATTCCTCAGCTCATTACTTAAGCACAGCAAACAATAATACCAAAACCCCCACTTATGGTGGGGGTTTTTTTGGAGGTAAAACATGGAAAAGGACTTATTATTGGTTTTAGAAGATGTAAAAAAGAAAATAGTTAAGTTTTATGATGGGAAAAAGAAAGACAAGCTCATAAGCCAAATTGATTCCCTTAAAAATGAGTATGCTGTCATTGAGATTGCTGAAAAGCATGAAGCAACCTATGTAAGCTTAATCAATAAAGGCAAAGAGCTATTAAAGGAAAACAATATTAAGGATGAAAAAAAGGTAAGTTATTATTTGAGATATTGCGGTGCTGCAGTATATGACTTTAAGGATAATATAAAACCTCTAAATACAATTCTAAAGTCGTTTTTATTGACTTGCACATTGTTCTTTGCATTGGCGCCACAATACTTTGGTTTTATACTTCCATTTATATTTGTAATACCAATTTTCATGGGTCTAAGAGGGATGAGAAAAAGAGTGTTACATGGATTAATGCTTGGTGTATCTGTAGTTCCAATGGGTGTTTTAATTGCAACAATTTGGCTGAGAAATGCATACCTCACTATGGGTAATTTTGATGTTTTTGTCAGTGGGATTGCACAGAGTTCCAATCTATCACCTGAGTTTACTAGAAACTTGGCAATGGCTTGCATTATGCTGAGTGTTGTATTGTTAGGAAGCTCAATCACTTTATTTGTAAATGCCATTAAATACAGAAAAATGTTTATTTAGCTATTATATGTTTTTAAATGTTATGAAATAAAAATCCGTTGAAATGCGATGCAATTCAACGGATTTTTCTAATTTATTTTCGTTAATTTGTTGATATCCTCTTCATTGGGAGTGATATAGACCGTTCGATTGCTGTCGTAGATTACCATGCCAGGCTTTGATCCGTTAGGTTTACGTACGTTTTTGCGGATTGTATAATCTACAGGCACCTTGGTAGAGTTTTTCGCTTTGCTGTAAAATGCTGCTAGGTTTGCAGCTTCAACTAAGGTTGCATCATCAAGCTCCTTGCCACCTGACTTGATGATTACATGAGAACCGGGAATTTCTTTTGTATGCAGCCAGATATCATTGGATGCAGCAAACTTCATTGTAAGATAATCATTTTGGACATTGTTTTTTCCAACATAGATTTCAAAACCTGTTGAGGATACAAATTGCATCGGCTTAGAGGGTGATGCTGTCTTATTTTTTACTTTGCCCTTTCCTTTGCCATCCTTTTTCTTCTTTGTATAGCCCTGTTCGGCTAACTCCAGCCTAATTTCATTGATCTCAAGCTCTTCAGTGCATTTATCCAGGTTATCAGCTTGTGCTTCCAAGTATTCAATTTCTAATTTGTTCTCCTGTATTTGATGCTCAATAGAACTCTTTGCTGATTTTGATTTATTGTATTTTTTAAAATACTTCTGAGCATTGTTTACTGGGGTAAGCTGTGTGTCCATGTTGATTTCTATGGTCTCTTGGTTTTCACTAAAATAATTTACAAGATTTATCTTGCTCTGTTCCTTGTTAATCTGATACAGATTAGACATGATTAGATCCCCATAAAGCTTATACTTCTCAGCATCATGGGCTTTTCCAAGCTCCTCATCCAAAATTTCAAGCTTTTTATAGCATCTGTCCAAGCGAATGGATATGATTTTTTGAATATCGCTGAATTTTTGTTTTATCCGATCTTTATTATCCTTTTCCGAATAGAATCTCTCAACGGTTTCGCTGATGCTGTCCAGATATTCCTTCTGAAGATGTTGAAACATTTGAAGGTCTATGCAGTAGAAATCCTTCAGCTTGCCTGCCTCGAAAACGATGTTTGGCTTATATTCTCGTTGCTTCAGCTTTTGCACAAAGGCTTCTAAGCCTTTATACAATGCACTGCGCTGATTGTCCTTAATTCTTGAGACATCTGCATCAAATTCAAGGCTTCCATAAGTACATATTTCTTTGGCGGCTACAGGGCTTATGCCGTTAAATGCCTTCATGAGAAATTTATCTGCTTTTATAGAGTCTTGCTGATGCTCAATGCTTCTTATCAATTCGTCAAAGGTTGCGGTAAGTGGATTTAACTTGGGCAGCTCGCCTTCTCCAACAGAAGGGGGATAGGCATACTGTTTGCCTGGCAAAACCTCTCGTAAACTGCTTATATCAATGCTTATTCGTTTAATGCTATCGATTATCCTATTGGATTCCTTGTCGATAAATATGATGTTGCTGTGTCTGCCCATGATTTCAGAAATCAGGACCTTTGTTGTACTGTAGCCCATTTCATCTTGGCATTCTATTGTAATCTCAACAACTCTTTCAAAACTTGGCTGTATGATGGATACAATCCTGCCTCCTAAAAGATGCTTGCGAAGCAGCATGCAAAAGGTAGGGGCTGCCTGCGGATTTGCTTTGCTCTCCTTTGTAATATGTAATCTTGGATAGTTGGAACTGGCACTGATAAGAAGCTTGTAATTCTCCTTAAATCCTCGAATTCCCAATATCAACTCATCTTTTTCCGGCTGATATATTTTATCCACTCTGCCGTTTTGCAGCTTTTGATTTAATTCGTATATGACATTATTTATAACTGAACCATCAAAGGGCATTGTAACACCTCCATGTATTATTTCAAGGCAATAATGCAAAAGCACGATACTAATGTTTGTTTTGCATTCTATATTATAACATTATGGGTCTTATTTTTCATTAGATTGCACAGTTTAAGGAAAACTTTCTAGAATGAATAGGACCGAAGCATGACTATATTGCTAAATTTAGGGAATTATTTAGATAATAGTCAGTTATGCGGCTGCTGTTGTGTTTAATCTTTATAAATTATGTTATAATACTTAAATAAATATACAACGCTATAGTTTTATTAATAGCCATTTGCGAAGCAAATCAGGCAAAAGGCGAAAGCGCTCGATGCGCTGAGCTTTTATTAATAGCCATTTGCGAAGCAAATCAGGCAAAAGGCGAAAGCGCTCGATGCGCTGAGACTTTTATTTATTAAGGAGAGGTTTTATGAAATTCTTTAAATATCATGGTTTGGGCAATGATTTTATTATTATCAATAATATAGAGGGTAACATCACAGCGGATGGTCAAGATGCTAAGTTCATGTGCCATAGACGTTTCGGTATAGGGGCAGACGGACTCATATTGGTAGAGAAGAGCAGTATTGCTGATATCAAAATGATCATATTTAATTCGGATGGCAGCAGACCTGCTATGTGCGGCAATGGAATACGCTGCTTTGCAAAGTTTGTCTATGATAAGAATATCGTGAGGAAAGACTGCATTGAGGTTGAGACAGATGCGGGACTTATGAAAATTGATATAAGGGCAGAGGGGGGCGAAGCAAAGGCAGTAACAGTAAATATGGGACAGCCAGATTTTACTCCAGCAAATGTGCCAATACTACTTGAGAAAAATGAAATCATCAATCAGGAAATAGAAGTAGAGGGCAAAAAGATCAGGATAACTAGTATGCTTATGGGCGTTCCTCATACGGTGGTCTTTGTTGACAGCTTAGAGGATGATACTGTAATGCATATGGGAAAGCTGATTGAGAACTCTTCCTATTTCCCCAGCAAAACCAATGTGAATTTTGTACAGGTAATCAATCGAGACAATATCATCCTAAGAACTTGGGAGAGAGGTGCAGGCTATACCTATGCTTGCGGCACGGGAGCATGTGCCAGTGTAGTGGCTGGAATAGTTAACAACCTAACCAATGAAAAGGCAAGGGTTCAGTTACGGGGCGGGGATTTATTGATTAAGTGGAAGAATAGAGGTACAGTCTATATGGAAGGTCCTGCAGCTGAGGTTTTTGAAGGAATTTATCCAAACTATTAAAATTAATGCTTGGGACACTTGTTTTTATTGCCGAAATTACTTACAATTATATAGATATAATTGAATGATTCAAATTCTGTAGTATTTGAAAATTAATTGGAATAAAAAAAGAATATAGTTCAGACACTGGAAGGATGGTACAAATGATAAAAAGCATGACCGGCTTTGGTAGAGGCGAAGCAAGTCAGAATAACATTACGTTTTCAGTAGATATCAAGACTGTGAACCATCGATACAGCGATATATCTGTCCGCATGCCTCGTATGGTTACAGCCTTAGAAGAAAAGGTTAGAGAATATGTTGGCACCAAGCTTAGCAGAGGAAAAATTGATATCTATATTAACTATGATTCCTTTGGGCAAGACACAAAGGTTAAGCTGGATACCAATCTTGCTGCAGCTTATGTTGATTCCTTGAACACATTGAAAGAGCAATTTAGTATAAAGGATGAAATAAGTTTATCCTTATTGACAAGGTTTTCTGATATACTTAAATTAGAAACAGAAGAACAGGACTTAGATTTCCTTTGGGGAATCATGTCTTCTGCCTTGGAACAGGCAGTGGGTGCCCTTGTAGATATGAGAAGTCGTGAGGGGGAAAGACTTAGCAGAGATATGATTTTGAAGCTGGATTTCATAAAAACTACAGTTGATGAAATCAAAGCAAAGTCTTCAGATCTTGTTGAGGTATACAAGAACAAGCTTTATGATAAAATAAGAGAACTGACCAAGGATGTTCAGCTTGATGAAAACAGGCTGCTGACTGAAGTCGCTATATTTGCTGATAAAGCCAGCATTGATGAAGAAATCGTAAGACTGGGCAGCCATATTGAAGAATTTAAGAAGACTTTATCTATCAATGGGTCTATAGGTAAAAAACTCGATTTTATCGTTCAGGAAATGAATAGAGAAATAAACACCATAGGTTCAAAGTCTTCTGACTTAGGTGTGGTAAACAATGTAATTGGGATAAAAACAGAAATAGAAAAAATTAGAGAGCAAGTACAGAATATAGAATAATATAGGAGGTCATAGCATGAGCATTAAGTTAATAAACATAGGTTTTGGTAATATCGTTTCAGCCAATAGACTTGTGGCAATTGTAAGTCCGGAATCAGCTCCAATCAAGAGGATAATTCAAGAAGCAAGAGATAGAGGTATGCTGATTGATGCTACATATGGAAGAAGAACTAGAGCAGTGATCATCACAGACAGCGACCATGTAATTCTGTCAGCTGTTCAGCCTGAAACTGTAGCCCACAGACTTACAGATAAGGAAGAAAAGGAAGTACCAGAGGAAGTTCTAGAAGACTAGAAGCATGGAGGAGTAAATGAGCGAAGGTCTACTTATTATAATATCCGGGCCGTCTGGTGCAGGCAAAGGGACTGTATGCAAGGAACTTTTGTCTATGAATCTACCGGATCTTGAGCTTTCTGTATCAGCAACCACAAGGAAGCCAAGAACTGGAGAACTAGAGGGGATAAGCTACTTTTTTAAAGAAAAAGAAGAATTTGTACAAATGATAAACCAAAATGAGTTTATTGAATATGCTCAGGTTTATGATAACTTTTATGGTACACCTAGAAGTTATGTGCAGAATAAATTAGATAGTGGTAAAGATGTAATACTGGAGATTGATATCCAAGGCGCTATGCAGGTAAAGAAAAACAATCCTGAAGGTGTATTTGTATTTATCATGCCTCCATCCTTTGAAGAGCTTAAGCATAGAATTATATCCAGAGGCACAGATTCACATAAGGATATTCTAAAAAGGCTTCATGAGGCATATAGAGAGGTATTACTGTCAAGAAATTATGATTATATCGTAACAAATGATGATGTGAAGACAGCGGCTGATAAAGTAAGAAGTATTATTACTGCAGAAAAATGCAAGCTGCAAAGAACAAAAATAGATTATGAGAGTTACAAGGAGGATTAGTACAATGATTTATCCTACACTGAAGCATTTACTTGAAAAGGTAGACAGCAAATATACACTGGTTGTCGCTGTATCCAAAAGAGCAAGACAAATAGTCGATGGTCAACCAAAATTGACAAAGACTGCTTCTAATAAGCCGGTTACTGTTGCTGTGAATGAAATTGCAGAAGGCAAGGTAAGCTACGTAAGAAATTATGATATAAATCAAGAATTGGTTGAGATTGCGAATGTTCAGCAATAAGAATATTGTTTTGGGAGTCTGCGGTGGAATAGCTGCCTACAAGGCATGCGAACTAACCAGTAGATTGAAGAAGCAAAGTGCCAATGTAGATGTGATTATGACTAAGTCGGCTGCTGAATTTGTAACAAGCTTAACTTTTCAATCACTATCACTAAATCAAGTTGTTACAGATATGTTCGACAAGCCTAAATATTGGGAAATTGAACACATTTCCTTGGCAAAAAAAGCTGATATCATTGTGATTGCTCCTGCCACTGCAAACGTCATTGGCAAGCTAGCCAATGGCATAGCTGATGACGCACTTACTACAACAGTAATGGCCTCAAAAGCGCTAAAGCTCATAGCACCAGCTATGAATACCAATATGTATGAAAATGTGATTGTACAAAAGAATATAGAGCTATTAAAGCAGCTGGGCTACCATTTCATTGAGCCTGGCGAAGGTCGTTTGGCCTGCGGTGATATAGGCAAAGGCAAAATGGCTGAGCCTGAGGCAATCGAAGCTAGGATAAAGGAATTGCTTCTGACAAATCAGGATTTGCAGGGTAAGACTGTACTGGTAACAGCAGGTCCTACCAGAGAAGCCATTGATCCTGTGAGATTCATCACAAATCACTCAACAGGTAAAATGGGTTTTGCTATCGCAGAAAAGGCGGCAGCCAGAGGTGCAAAGGTTTACTTGGTATCTGGACCATCGAATCTTGCTACACCTCATGGAGTAGATAGATTCGACGTTGAATCAGCAGTGAACATGTATGAGACTGTAATGAAGCTAAAGGAAAATGCGGATATCATTATTAAGAGTGCTGCCGTGGCTGACTATAGACCAGCAGAACAAAGCAGCGAAAAGATTAAGAAGTCTGGCGATGAATTAATTATAAAGCTTCAAAAGAATCCGGATATTTTGCAAGAACTGGGTAAGAACAAGGGAAACAAGGTTCTAATCGGCTTTGCCATGGAAACACAGAATTTGATAGAGAATGCAAGAGCAAAGGTTGCTAGGAAGAACTTAGATTTTATTGTTGCCAATGACCTAAGAACAGAAGGTGCGGGATTTGCGGGAGATACAAATGTTGTCAAGATTATAGACAAAGACGGCAGCATTGTGGAAGTTCCGTTGTTAAGAAAAAGTGAACTAGCAGATATCATATTGGATAAAGCAATAAGTGTAATGAAGTAGGGAACGACCCCCGTGTCGTTCCGTT